>NZ_JASDCR010000019.1:0-76988 GCF_030407795.1 Psychrobacter sp. APC 3279
CTATTTTCTTAACGGCTTCTGCTTTAAATTCGTCACTGTAGGTTCTTACTTTCTTGGTCATGGTAAACTCCAGTTAATACGCTTAGTTTACCAAGTTTAGTTGTACGGTTTCGTCAGCATAGCTCAGTCAGCGATGAATCCAAATGTAATGAAGAATATCAATTTTTTGAATTACCTGACGAAAGAGTTACAGGATATTGGGATAAACAAATAGGTAGTGTTTTAGCCATAAGAGAAAGCCGCTTAACATCTATAGTTAGCGATTTAATCACTCAGATCAATTCTGCCCTTTGGGATAAAAAAACTCTCAATCCTAGATCTATAGTTGACCTACATAATATTTTTACTGATTATTTATATGTTCTGCTCTCGGTCTCAAGCGGTTATCGTCCCGTACGTGAACCTTTTGGTAGGCTTGTAGATATAGATGTTAGAACTAAAAAATATTTTATTAGCGACAAGGAAAACCGTCAACATACTCGAGGCAGATATATTTATCTACCTGATATAGCAAATCAACAGATTGAGCAGTACATCAAGTATTTAAAGAGTAATGCCTTTATTTTAAATAGTCTGGGTAATAGTCTAGGTGATATTTACTCAGATATTCTTGACAGTAATATTGGCCTTATTACTTATCTAAAGCTGGATGAAAAAACTAACACTATTACTGAAGTTAGTCTTACCAAAACATTTATTCACGGAAGACTGTCTAAAATTTTAGATCTCCCATCAAACTGGCATCGTCACTTTATACGATCTTATAAAAGCCTAGAAGTTGGAATCTTTTCTGCTAAGCCTAACTCATCATTATCTAATAGCTTCGGTCACGATGTAATTGGCGCTTGGATGGGTCACGCTGATGAGCTTGGTTTTGACTACTACGATAAGCACAGTGGACTTAGAAGGAGCGAGTTGCGCCGATTCTCTGATGAGCTTAATGGAATAATTAAATATAACGGCTTTAAAGTCATAAGTTTGGAGACTAGATAATGGCTCAGCGTAAATCAGCTATTGACCAGCGTTCAGAAAATAGACATAAGGAAACCTCGAAGCGTAAAAACTTATCCAAACGACTGGTCAAAGAGTCTATAGATTTTGACCAAATTATTGCCTCAAGTGATCCTCAAACAATATTTAATGCTATGTGGGAGCAGCTTGATAAGAGATTATCAGAAAACAAACACTTTCAGGGCTATCTTAGTTATGTAGAAGGATATAACGAAGCAGTAAACTGCTGTCAAAACTATATTGAAGATAAGGACATTGCTATTGGCTTTCCAAAGCTTATCGTTACCTCATACCGTCCAAAGTCCTTTAGAAATAAAGTGACCTTTTCTGAAAAAAAGCAAATATTAGATTTTTATTTATATTGGATGGATAGTATAGCTAGCAAAGCTTACGAGATTACTATCACAGATTTGATGCTATCACTGATTTTCCACAGTGCTATATTGAGAAAGCCAGTATTGCAAACGATTATATCTTGCATCAGTGACAAATCATTAACTATAGAAAGCATATTTGAACTGCCTGTAGTAACTCTCATTATTGACGACGATAGCTATCATACTAATACTTATAGCAATTCAAAAGCGGTGCATGAGGTAAAAGTCTTTTTATCGCCATTAACGAGCTATTTGATCAAGCTCTATGTCAAAGGGAATGAAACTAGAAAATTAAAGTCTAGTACTGATGTTCAAAATCTTTATCAAATGTTAAAGATGACAAAATCTCTTAGCCAAAATCACCTATCTATGACTTTAGAAGAGTTTTTGATAGGTGCGGTCTATGTTTTAGAAGATTATCTATTTTTAGATCTGCCAGAACATACTTGGTATCTACTACTTGGTTTGGAGACGACATATGGCCTGTCAATAGCTAACTGGCAGTCTTTAATCTTTAGCATATCTCATAAGCCCACTACTAAGATAGCTATTAACATTGAGTGTCACAAAGATGTCGCAGTGGAACCTAAAAAAGGCAATCCTACCATTACCGTTGAGATTGCAAAGCTATTGAAAACGACTAAAGATGGAAAAACCTCAATGGCTAGATTCACAATTGGTCTCAAGCAGCTATATGAACGTTTATTAACGAACAACGCTCCTTTGAGTGAGCTTGCAATCGTAGGTTGGTTACTGACGAAAACAGTGACTAGTAAAAAGGTAAGCAGCATGCGGACTCATAGCGGTGGTATTACGAATCGCTGGTTATCATTAACTCAAGGTGTTGCATTTGAGGATCATACTGAAGAGGATTATATTCAACTTTATAGCGAACTTATCGAACTTGGTAAGTCTAAAGACGCTCAAAATGCTATTGCCACTAATATTGATGAGATACATGCATATTTAGTTAATCATCATGGCATTGAACCTATTGCACCTTTTTCATCTACCAAGCGAGCGCATCATAGGACAGGCTATCTTTCAGAAACCATGTTTCAGGCTATTCTTAATAATGCTGACAATCTTGAAATGACTAAGGATGAAATAGAAGCGGTGAAGCTCGCTTTGATTTTAGGGCAGCGCTGTGGACTCAGGATAGGTGAAATAGTTAAGATTAGATTAAAAGATGTGGCTATAACTTCAGCTTATCTAGAAGTGCGTAATAATAAATATGGTAATAATAAAACGGGTTCTGCCTTAAGACGGACATTGTTAGAACAACTTTTAACAAATTCAGAAATGTCGTTTTTCAAGAGAGTCGAGCTTAGGCGTAGTAAAAGTAAAGGGGATACCTTAATCGCTAATCAAGCTGGTATGGCTTATCGTGCCAGTGATTTATCAAAAACCATATCTCAGTTAATTAAAACTACAACAGGACTTTCTCATCTCACGACCCATCATTTAAGACATAGCTTCTTAACTAATTTTCAATTAATGTCATTTTTGTATGATAAAGCTAATGCTTTTAATGGGCATCAATGCTCTCAAACTTTAAAAGACTTATTACCTTATGACGAAGACAAGTCTTGTAAAATATTGGCTTATATTGAGACATCCCTACAATACAAAAAAATCTATGCCTTAGCAGGGGTTGCTGGTCATGCCAGTCCTAGTACCACTTTTGAATCTTATGTTCATTTGACTGACATTCAGATTGGATTGTTACTTTGGCATATGGATTACCACCTAACGTCTAAACACCATGAATTAATAAGCATTCCTAGACGTTTGAAAAAGCAGTTAGCCGCTACACCTACTGCAGTTAATGACTATCTGCTTAACAAGCTCAAACTTAAACCACTGCCTAAACCAAAACATAGTAAACGACTAAAGAGAGCAGATAAAAAATCTACAAAGCCAAAAAGATACTCATTCGATGAAGTTCGTCAGACTCTAGAGGTACATAATAGAGAGGAAGATTTCAAGGAAAAAATGGATGTTTATAAACTTGATCAAAATACTTTTGAAATGTGGCTTGAGAATGCTAGACGGCTCAGAAACGATTCTGCGTTTAAAACCACACACGGTAATTCCAGATTGTTTGCCTCTGATGATAACAGGAGTTTATTACCAGTTCTCGATAGGTATGCTGAAGACAACCACATGCTCATGCAGATGACCAATAAATTTCGTGACTTATATAAGATAAAAGACAATCGAGAACCTATGCTTCAGTTTGTAGGGCTTACGCTTACGAACTCTCAATACTACAAAAATCATATTAGTTTTAATGAAGCTCTGGATCTATATAGTTATATACAAATACTGAGACAACTAGTCTTAAAGAAGAATATTAATTTAAAAATATACCATTATGCACAAGCTAAAGATGACGATAAAAAGGAATGGCAACCTGTAATGAAATTACTTGCCTCATCTCAAATAAAAAATTGTAATGTAGCAGATAAATTGAACGGCAACGTATACAAAAAGAAGATCCGTGCTGAATTATCACTATCTAGCCAAACTGAGCAGACTAGGCTTAATAATAGAGAGAAATCAAATCTCCCAATCAAGCAATGGACCGTTAGAACTTTACAAATTTTCTGTCATTACGCTTTCATTATGATAGGGCAAAGAATTAATTTAGGAGATCACAAGCCATGAATCTGTCAGCAAAGTCTATCAGCATTAACAATAGCACTAAAATTAGTCTTCATCCGTTGGCTAGCCAACTAAATAAGCTAATAGTGAAAGCCTACTTAATTGGTGGTCAAGAAGCCTATATTAAATCTATGCATACTAAGTTTGATTGTTATAACAGTGTACCTATTCATAATGTATCGTTAGTGAATAATGATGTGAATGAGTATTTACTCATTGGTGGTTGTTTTTTACCTGTATTTAACCTAAAAGATCTTAATAACAACAACACTATTTTCTTAAGTTATAAAACCTCTAAAAAAGACTCTAAGCCTGAGCATAAGAAACAAGTTAAGAAAGAATTTGATCAGGATGTGATTGACTTTATATACATGGACTTTATCCGAGCAATATCAATACTCTCGTTAGCTAAACCTGGGCTTATGTATCCAAGTCTTAAAACAATAACGCAAGAGTATAAAAGTCAGATATGGAGTGAAATATTCAATAGGGAATCAAAAACCCCAAAAGATTACATTTTATTAAATAACGTCGCCGATCTGCTTGATACAACACGTGGCACATTGAATAGTCATACTAAACTAAAGAAGTAGCGGTTAGTTCTTTCCGCTATGCCTGATTAGAAACAGAGCTATCTCACTAAGCTTAGAGTAACAAGCTAGACAACCTTAATCCTCGAATTGGAACACAAGCGATCTAATGCGAGGACTTATTCAGGATTGGATAGCGATATATCTACTTCTAGGAGTCATTAAAGAGATGATTTATGAGAGAGATACAAAGGGATGTATTCACAACCGTATTAAAACTTAATAGCTCTGCCTAACCACGCTACCAACTCACGGGCAGGAGCCTGACTCAAACACTGCGGACAATTAATATAGGTCATTATGCAGTCATTTAAATCAGTCAACATATGTAGTAATAACCCTAAACCAATTACCTTATAGGGCTTTGGTAAAAACAACATGCCCGCATATACTGCCATCGCATAATAAGTATGTAGCGGATGGAAATTAATACTACAACGATTGGGCGAAAAGATAGGTGTCGCTAGCAGATGATCTAAATCAACTAGCATGGTTGCTAATAGGATCAAATAAACTCGCTTATAGTCACTACGAAAAAACATATAGGCGATGATAAACGGCATACCAAAGTGTAGAAAATAATGGATAACGGTTTGAGTCATCGCTTTTTCCGATTTAAGAGGGTGTTTTAGAAAGTGTTCTAAGAGTATCATACACGATCTGAGGTATACCTTCACACCTGAAAGACAGGCGCGAATCCACCACCTGGCATACGGAAGTTGGTCATCTGACCGTGATAAACACGCGCAGCAGGTAACATGCTAATCTACCGTTGAGAGACGCCAGTAAACGGTAACTCGGTCTGGTAATGAGGAACGAGTAAACATGCAACTGTATTTATTGCTATGGCTATTTTTGGAGGAATTATGACTCTTGTAAACCAATCGTGCCGAGCAGCAGCGTTAGCTGTGCTTGCCCTGATGGTGTGGAGCGTAAGTTTCTTTCTCCATTTTTTTTGGGAGATGGCACAGGTACCGTTCTTCTCAGGCATGGCAGAAGCGAGCCACTGGGAGGTGGTCTGGCTTTGTACACGTGCGACCTTCGGTGATGCCAATATTGCCTTTGGCGCCTACGTGCTTGGGGCGTTGTTTGTAAAAGACTGGTTCTGGATTTCAAAGCAGTGGCTTCTGTCGACTTTATCGATATACCTTGGCGTTGGCCTGATTGTGACAATACTCTTTGAATACTGGGCAACTGGAGCTGGCCAAAGGTGGAATTATAGTGGTCTGATGCCTGATGTTCCGTTACTAAGCATAGGTGCGTTGCCGCTCTTTCAGTGGATGGTCATTCCGATAATATTAATCTACGCTGTCAAATGGATGTTCCTTGGGTGGCTGGTTTCGAAGCGTACCGAACGCGAGTAGATCGAGTAAAGACAACCACATTCTCTCAAAGCGCTTCCGGAACAGTCAACATCCATGTCCTGACCTGACCTGACCTGACCTGAGGTATGAAACTCTGCTCGATATATCGTTGAGAGGGCGTTTAGCTAATTTGAAAGGGGTTTTTTACCACTCATGATCTGAAGAACAAAGGTTCCGGATACTGTAATCAATAGGAAACCGTGGAAAGCCTCCATAGCAGTCATGAATCGTAGATGTCCGTTGGGCATGAGATCGCCTCGCCCAAGCGTTGTGAAGTTGACTAGCGAAAAGTAAAAGTAGTCCATAAAATTAAGATAGCTACCATCGCTAGATGAGGACGATACGAGGTTACCGACCTCAAGGTCGTGCACAGCAAACCAGAAGCCAGCAGCGTAGAGCAACGCCTCGAACGTATGGGCAAGTACGATTGAGCCGACTGCGACCCCAAGACAGTGTCCTAGACGGCGAGACGGCGTCACAAACTGTGACGAGAACTTTAACGCGCCGTAATGTATTGTCGTGCAGACAGCGATCAGAATCGCTGCCATTATGATTGCCAGAACCACTTTTTACCCTCTTCAAGAAAGTCATGTTATAGTCGAAGGAACGGCACAGATTACCACGCTCTATCTATCAACTGTAGTTGTTTCTTCCTATCGGTGTAAGCACAATAAGCCAGAAAAACTTATGCCCGTTTCGCCTCATAAGATAACGTATCCCTTTTATTCAGTATCGGATATAGTAATCCTAAGCCAATTATTTTGATGCAGAAAGTAATGAATAAAGAGTTGAATCATCATTTTTCCAGTTCAGCATGATATTTTGATTATTGCATTAGTACTTAGAATAATCCAAATAGTAAACACTGCTTAAAAGCCAAACCCAAATGATCACACTTGGAAAACAGGCGCAAATCCACCCCCTGGTGTGCGAAAATTAGTCGCTTGACCTTGATAGATACGCCCAGCAGTTAGTAACAGCTGTCCTGCATAGGTATAAAGACGTATATCTACTTTTTTGGTCGTCACAACATCATCGATTTTTATTGATCGCTCTGTAGCAGGTATAAAGGTCTGTGCAATATAATCCTCATCCAGAATGTTCTCAAAAACGCGTCGAGTGAGCTTGCTACCGCGATAGACGCCTTTGCTTCCATATCCAGCAACTGGCTTAAAAAACAATTGTCCCCGAGTACGCCATAACTCTGCTGCATCCTCTTTTATAACCATTTTGGTAGTTGGCACTGCCCTTTCTAGACATTTTGCATCATCATTATCTAGTCCCCACGACTGCAAAGTTTGCGGATCGGATAGTAAGGCTAAGTTGCGCTTATTCGCAAATATAGCATGGACATGAGGATTAGGCGTTACTACTACCGCACCCTCTAGATAGGCACTTTTAAGCACGGCGTGGTTAGGGTTTTCAAATGCAAAGTCGACCAACCGATTATAGATCATATCAATGGGCTTACCATGCGCTGTCAGCTTGCCATCAACATAGTTAATTTCAGACGGATCAAGTATAACGGTATCAATGCCCTTAGCTTGAAGTAGTCGGCAAGCCAGCTGAAACTCTAAATACATGAACTGACTTTTGGGATCATTATCGATAATAGCTATGCGATTAGGCATGGCAGTAGCCGATTGTCGCTGCCACTCTTGTATGAACATGTTAGTGACGGCTTCTTCAAAGCCATCAAGCATTTTAGTAGTATCAGCACTTTGCTCGGAAGGGTGGCAGCATTGTTTTTGTGCGCGGGCAAGTGCTACGTTTAAAAATGCGCCTCCAGCGTTAGTATTGATCTCAATAAGTTGAGGGCTATCGCTACCTAAGTGAAAGTCATAACCCATAAAGGCTCCTATTGGCCCTGGATCGAAAGCAGCAATTTTGGGTGCCCATGACAATACTTGCTGTTGGTAAGATGGAAGTCTAGCAGCCGACTCAATAGCTGCGACAATTCGCACCATTGTCTCTATCTCTGTTTTGGGGACAAACACCGGTGTTGCTGAAAAAATTTTATTAAGCTCATTAGCTCCTATTGGGTTGTCTCTAGTGTCTGACAATTGATTTTGAAGGCTAGTATTAAGTACTTTACGATCTAAAGTACGGCAATAGCACTCTTTATTAAGTTGATCTGCAAGATTGTCATTCACTTTATCTTGGTTATTGCTTAGGTGTTCCATTTAAATCTCATTACTAAGTTTAGTGGGTATGCTGATAAGGTTTAGAAGACAGCCAAAGTAAAAAAGGTATTTGAAATGTTTAAGATAAGGTTGTTTTTATAGTTGTTTTATAAAATAGTCATTGTGCGCCATAGCTACTTTGCGAGGTTAAACAGTTTTATGCTCTTCTTTGATTAGCACTTTTGCTAAAAACAAACCTAACTCGAACAGTAGCCACATCGGAATCGCTAGCAATAGCATTGAGACACCATCGGGTGGTGTAACTACAGCTGCCACAGCAAAACAACCAACAATGATATATCGGCGCTTACTCTCTAGACTCTGAGTGGATACGATACCGACCATTATCAATAGTAAAGTAACCACTGGAATCTCAAAAGTCAGTCCAAACACCATAAACAACTTGAGTGCAAAGCTCAGATAACTATCAATATCGGTCATAGGTATGACATTCTGCGGAGCGAATAGGATAAAGAACTTTAATACGCCTTTGAGTACCACAAAGTAGGCAAAGGCAACACCCGTATAAAATAGAAATATCGAAGAAAACAGCACAGGAATGGCAATTTTCTTCTCTTTTTTATATAAGCCAGAAGCTATAAATGACCAAATTTGATACAGAATATAAGGCATCACTACAAATGCAGCAACGAAAATTGTCAAGCGAATAGGTGCCATAAAGTTTGAGGTAATGTCAGTGGCAATCATAGTCGAGTTCGCAGGCAACTGTGCAACTAGAGGGTCTGATAAAAGGTTGTAGAGTTCACGCGAAAACCCTACCAATGCTAAGAAAACAATCAAAACGGCTACGCATATTTTGATGAGATGCTTGCGTAGTTCAATCAAGTGTTCAGTAATAGGCATATCACTGAGCGCATTCAGCACATTATCAGCCTCATCACTATGGGCAGTGTCTGGGGCTTTAATATTTGTATCCGCTAACTTTTTTTGTCGATTTTTTTGGCGTTTAAATAAGCTCATTCATTCACCTTTTCTATAGGTGAAGAAGAAATATTTGGCTGATGAGGATCGGTTGGTTGATGTGAAGCGTCTAAGCTTTGATTCTGCGAGTCTTCAAACTTTTGCATACTACCGCGCATCTCTGCTAGTTCACGCTTCATATCTGACTCAGTCTGACGGATTTTTGCAAGCTCATTTTGCATTTGTTGGCGCGTTTCAGCCAGATCAAGCTCAGCTTCTATTTCAGACTGTAAAATGGATACTGTACGGCGCAGTTTGGCATACCATTGCCCAGCCGTACGTGCGGCCTGCGGCAGTTTTTCTGGGCCCAATACGATTAAGGCTATGACGCCAAACAAGAGTAACTCGGAAAACCCGATATCAAACATAACAGACAAATATATTAATTAATAGGCTATTGAGTATCGCCATCTATAGCGGCGCACTTCATACTTTCTGCTTATTATCAGTGGTAGCAGGGTTGATTTCTATATCATCAGCCTGTGTATTTGAGTCAGTATCTGGTACTGGCAGATTGCCTTCATGACTAAGTGCGCGGTTTTTGCGAGTATGCTCGGTCTCTTCATCTTTTACCGCTTCTTTAAAGCCCTTTACCGCACCGCCTAAATCTTTACCCGCGTTTTTGAGCTTAGCGGTACCAAATACAACCACTACGACTACTAACAAAATCAGCCAATGTGTAATAGAAAAACTACCCATAACGATATCCTTATTTTTAAATTCTAATAAAACCCGTATTGGGCATTACGTTTTGACAATTTTTCCTAACATTCATATCACAAGTCCAACCTACGTAGTCTAAGCGCGTTAACAATCACCGAGAATGACGACAAGCTCATAGCTGCCGCTGCTATCATTGGACTAAGTAGAAGCCCAAATACGGGATAGAGCACACCTGCGGCAATTGGGACACCAAGTGCATTGTAAATAAAGGCAAAAAACAGGTTCTGTCTGATATTGCGCATGGTGGCGTGGCTAAGCTTATAAGCTTTAGCAATGCCCATTAAATCACCTTTTAGCAGGGTAATACCCGCACTCTCCATCGCCACATCGGTACCCGTTCCCATAGCGATACCAACATTAGCCTGCGCTAGTGCGGGCGCATCGTTGATACCGTCACCTGCCATTGCTACCAATTTACCGCTATCTTGCATCTCTTTGACGATACGGTTTTTGTCCTCTGGTGAGACGTCGGCATGGACTTCATCGATACCTAATTTATTGGCGACTGCCTGCGCGGTTTTTTCGTTATCACCCGTTAGCATGACGACTTTTAGTCCCGCGTCATGAAGCAGTGAAATAGCCTCTTTGGTGCTTGGTTTAATAGGGTCAGCAACTGAAATAATACCAGCAGCTTTACCATCTATAGCCACAAACATTACCGTTTCACCGTCTTTTCTACGGACATCAGCTTTAATGGACAGCTCATTATCAAAACTATTTAGGCTTTCCATAAGCTTAGAGTTACCAATAGCGACTTTCTTACCATCGACCACGGCTTGTACGCCTTCGCCAGTAGTCGAATTAAAGTCAGTAGCTTTAGGAATAATGAGTGATCTTTCTTGAGCCGCTCTAACGATAGCTTCTGCTAAAGGATGCTCGCTTGCACTTTCTACTGCGGCTACCAATGCGAGGAACTCGTCTTCATCTTGACCTACCTGCGCGTCAATTGCAGTAAGCTCGGGCTTACCAGCGGTCAGTGTTCCGGTCTTGTCGACGACAATAGTATCGACTTTTTCCATACTCTCTAACGCTTCAGCATTTTTGATAAGCACGCCATTCTGAGCACCCTTGCCAGTACCGACCATAATCGACATAGGTGTGGCGAGTCCTAAAGCACAAGGGCAAGCGATGATTAACACTGCAATAGCGTTGACCAGTGCAAAGGCCATAGCGGGCTCAGGGCCGAATATCGCCCAGACAATAAAGGTAATGACGGAGCAGATAAGCACGATCGGTACGAACCACCCAGCTACCTTATCTACCAATTTCTGTATAGGTGCGCGGCTACGCTGAGCTTCGGCAACCATTTGTACAATTTTGGATAATACCGAATCTGCTCCAACATTGACCGCTTCGACCAATAGCGTTCCAGTGCCATTTACCGTACCGCCAGTAACCGTATCTCCTTGTGCTTTTGACACAGGGATTGGCTCACCCGTTACCATTGATTCATCAACATTACTATTGCCATCGATCACTGTACCATCTACGGGTAGTTTCTCACCCGGTTTAACCCGTAGCTTATCGCCAGTGACGACCTCATCAAGCGAGACTTCGACTTCGTTGCCATTTTCATCGACACGTCTTGCAGTCGGCGGTGCGAGCTCAAGCAATGCTCGAATCGCGCCTGAAGTTTGACTTCTGGCTTTGAGCTCTAATACTTGACCCAAAAGTACTAAGGTTACAATGACAGCTGCCGCTTCGTAATACACACCGACTTGACCATTAGCGTCTCTGAAACTGTCTGGGAAAATATTGGGAAAAAAGGTCGCGACAATACTAAAAATATAAGCAGCGCCTACGCCTATCGCAATCAAAGTAAACATATTGAGATTGCGGCTTTTTATAGACTGCCAACCACGGACAAAAAACGGGGCGGCGCCCCAAAGCACGACAGGGGTCGCAAGCACTAACTCAGCCCATTGTAAGATCTGTGATGAGATACCATACTGACTGAAATTAACTACGTTTACGTCAAACATACCGCTCATCACATATATTAATAGCGGTACAGTCAGTACTGTACAAACCCAGAATCGACGAGTCATATCATCGAGCTCTGAGGTATCTTCTTCACCGATAGTAAGCGTTTCAGGCTCAAGTGCCATGCCGCATATTGGACAGCCACTATTCTCAACATCTCTGACTTCAGGGTGCATAGGACAGGTGTAGACCGTGCCATCATAATCAGCAGGAACTTTGTCGTATTTACCGCCTTTGATAGATTTTACATCAGTGCTGTTAGAAGTATCCTTTCCATGACAGTGTGCATGACTGTCTTCATCAGTAACCTCGTTCTCAGGTTTGAGAAACATACCGCATATTGGGCAATCGCTTTTTTCCACATCTCTCACTTCTGGATGCATAGGACAGGTATAAACGGTTCCGCTATAATTTTCAGGTACTTTGTCGTAATTACTCTCTTTAGTAGGATGGGCATCGGTATTTGACATGCTATGGCAGCTTGCATGGTCATCTTTCATTGCTACCATCTCGGCAACAGTGTCTTCAGGTTTAAGAGACATTTTGCATATGGGACAGCCTCTATCTGTAATGTCTCTGACTTCCGGATGCATCGGACAGGTATAAATGGTTCCACTGTAGCAAGTTGGCACCTTATCGTAAGTGGTATCTTTATTAGATTCTATGCCTGTATTCGCTGTACTGTCACAGCAATCAGGGGCTTCGCTGTCCGAAGTATTTTTTGTCGTATCGTGTTTCATGACTATGTTCCCGTTATTGATTGCAATGATAGTTTAGGGCTAAGTCGCTAGCTTTTGATCCCATTCAAGATTGGTGCACTGTTCGTCTTTCTCAGCATAGCTGACCTATCTGAGCCGAAGATTCAATGGCTACGCTAGACTCATCCTGCTTTAGCAAACCAGCGATATAGCGGTACAAACACAATCGCAAAATACCAACCATAAAGATAGGATTCGACAAATCCAATTAGGAAACCTGACCATGTCAGCCATTCAAAACCAGGTAGCAGCGGTGCCCAAGCCTCATGCATGCTTATCTGCTCAGGTGCGAGTAGGCCAAAGCCTATGCACAAGAGATAGCTAATGAGCAGAAACAGAGAAACGCTATTGCCCACAGGACCAATTCTTAAAGTATTCGCTTTTGAATTCAATTCGTTCATCTTGACTCTCCTTGGTGGATGCTATACACCGCTTTCGTCACTACCAAACAACGGTATGGTATATGACCCGAGCATCCGAGCCAGAAAGCTTTGCGCAATAATTATAGAAAATTACATCAGTAGAGCATTAAAACCGGTCGTCAAACAGTCTCCATATACTTGATGCAAGTACGTCGCAGCACCGCCAGCTGACGGGTAAGCGTTAGAGATTTTGATATAGGAGTAAGCACTAAAAGAGACAACAATTGCAGCAGCCAGAAGGCCAGTAGGGAAAGTGAACCATGCATACTCAGCCTTTTATTGCTTTTTCATGAGCAATGTTTTGATTCTGTAGTGAAAGTAGCTTTGAATAAAAAGACCTATATGCTTAAGTCTATTATTTGATAGACCATTATTTTATTTGTTTAAAATATTCCTATCAGTATAGATCGTTATTCAAGCTCATCAATCAATTGCTTCATCTCAGCGATTTCACGCTTTTGCGCTTTAATAATATCGTCAGCAAGCTTTTGTACACGCGGATCTTCAATATCAGCGCGACTACTAGTGAGAATGGCAATCGAGTGATGCGGTATCATCGCTTGCATCCAATCGACTTGATCGACAGTTGCTTGTGATCTAACACCCCAAATACCAACAGCAAACATCAATACGCTTAGACCATAGATCATTAAATTGACTTTGGTCTTCTTATACATATTCGTCATAAATGCCAACATGACCACTGCCATACCGGCACCCATGTAGAGCGCCATGTAAGCTCGGGTTTCACTAAAATAAATATGATCCCATTCATAAGTATTGAAATACATCATGATGTACATCACAATCGTAGACGTCACAATCATCAGAGTGAACTTTACATAAGGGTTCATGCCCTGTTGATGATCCATGGTGTTTTGATCTGAAGCATTCATAGTATATCCCCTATTATTTTAATAATATTAGAACCAGAATTTGACCCCCGCAGTCAAACTACTGCTATCAACCGATTCATTTTCTTGACGTCGTTGACCACGAGCCTTGCCAAGCGCTGTCTCATAACTCACACCGATGTAAGGCGCGAGTTGGCGACTGAATGTCTCATAAGTCAGCCTAACCTCGGCTTCCATTTCATTAAAGCCCTTGGTAATGCCATTATCATGGTCATCTTTACTAAAGGCAGTCAGTCCCACCTCCGGTATGACCACCCAATGCTGATCCAAACGCCATTCGTACTCTGCGCCTAAATCAAGACGAAGTTGACCATCGGTATATAAATAGGCTCTCGCATCTGTTTCGATAAAATACGGCGCGGTACCGACAATACCTGCCATAAGGGCAGCGTTATCGTTTTCAGTATCGTAAGCGACACCAGCTTCACCATTCCAGAAAATGCTCAGTGGTTTCCAATAAGCAAGCGAGCTCAAGCTATCGATTTCTTTATCATCTTTAGTCTGAGCACTACCTTCCGTGCGTAGCCTGATACGATTACTGTCAGTACCATACCAACCCGTCGCCTCGAAGTTGATTTGATCCTCATCAAACTGATAGCCCAAGTCGTCTACTGATACTCCCCATAATGGCATGCTGCCCATCATCATTGGCTTACCATACTGCCCGTAGGGAACCCCATTTGAATAGTCTGGACTACGAGCATCGGCTGGCGGCTGCCCGCCTTGCATCCCAGACATATCCATGCCGCTGTGATCCATGCCTGACATATCCATACCGCTGTGATCCATGCCTGACATATCCATGCCGCTGTGATCCATGCCTGACATATCCATACCGCTGTGATCCATGCCTGACATATCCATACCGCTGTGATCCATACCAGACATATCGCCCGACATGTCCATGCCACTGTGATCCATACCAGACATGTCGCCCGACATACTCATACCGCTATGATCCATATCAGACATATCGCCCGACATGTCCATGCCACTGTGATCCATACCAGACATATCGCCCGACATATCCATGCCGCTGTGATCCATATCAGACATATCGCCTGACATGTCAATGCCACTGTGGTCCATACCAGACATATCGCCTGACATATCCATACCGCTATGATCCATACCAGACATATCAGCAGCCGTTGCAAACGATGATGTGAGCAAGACTAGCGATGACAAACCAATGAATGGCAGATTTTTCTTAGATATTTTCATAATAAGCCTCATATTCGAAGGTTTGTTAAACGACGGCAACTTCTCTGAACATACCGGCTTCCATGTGATAAAGCAGATGGCAATGCCATGCCCATCGTCCAACTTCACCCGTCACATCGAAGCTAATCTTTTGCGCTGGCTGCACCACAATCGTATGCTTACGTACCTGAAAGTCTCCAGATGGGGTTCGCAAGTCGCTCCACATACCATGCAGGTGCATCGGATGGTTCATCATGGTGTCATTGACTAAGGTAATGCGTACGCGCTCGTTAGGTTTAATATTGACAGGCGTTGCATCCTTAAACATGACACCATCTAACGCCCAAATATAGCGTTCCATATTGCCAGTCAAATGTAATTCGATCTCTCTAGTAGGTTTGCGCTGCTCTGCCAGTACTTGCTCATCCACGGAGCGCAATTGGTCATAAGTCAACACCTTTCTATTAATATCACGCAGGTTAATACCGGGGTCATCGAGGTTCATACGTGGACTGTCGACACGCATATCAGATTTAAAGTCGTACTCGGTCTTAGCGTGCTTTGCTTTGTAGCCTTTGTCACCCATAGCCCCCATCATATCAGCCATGGTCAGCCATTCGATCTTATCCATAGCAGGTATTGCAGCACGAGCGCCTTTTTTGGTCGCAAGCGTGGTCGCGACATAGCCCGAACGATCAATGTTTTGGGCAAATATGGTATGTGCATCTTTGGTCGGCGTGACGATGACATCATAAGTCTCAGCCACCCCAATGCGGAAATCATCAACATCGACAGGCGCGACATCATTACCATCCGTTGAGACGACTGTCATCTTCAGACCCGGTATACGCACATCGAATATCGTCTGCGCCGAGCCATTGATAAAGCGCAGTTTGACGGGCTGTCCCGCTTTCACTAGCTGTGTCCAATTGGCGGCGGTGGTTTTACCATTCATAAGGTAAGTGAATGTCTTCTCACCAGACAGATCCGTAAAATCTGTCGGCATCATGCGCATCTTATTCCACATTTTGCGCTTGTCATAAGCGGCTTCTAAATCTGTTGCGGCAATATCAGACAATAGCTTTTTAAAATCTGGCAAGTGGTAGTTATCAAAGTCAGCGCGCTGCTTTAATAGCTTTAGCAAGTTATGCGGATCACGATGTGTCCAATCACTCAATAAAATCACGTGATCTTCGGCGACTGGATGACGTTCGCGGCCTTTAGGCTCAATGACGATAGCGCCGCGCATTCCAGTTTGCTCTTGAAAGCCAGTATGGGAGTGATACCAATACGTACCCGATTGAATGAGTTTGAATTTATAGGTAAAGGTACTGTTCGCAGGAATACCATCAAAGCTGATACCTGGCACCCCATCCATCTCAAATGGGACGAGCAAGCCATGCCAGTGAATAGAGGTCGACTCATTCATCTGGTTATGGACACGGATGGTCACGGTATCGCCTTCTTGCATCTTTAGCGTTGGCGCTGGCAGCGAGTCATTGATGAGGGTTGCCATACTCGACTTGCCATTGACAGTAACGGGCTTCTTGCTGACATACAGGTCAAACTCATTACCGGTTAGGATAGGTACGATATGGTCAGATTTATCACTGTTGACGGCTACGTTTTGTTGACCTTTACCGAGCGCACTATTGGCAATAGATGGCAGTGTGGATAGCATGGATGCCCCTAATAGAGTAGAGGACCCTGTCAAAAAACGCCTGCGGTTAAGCATATTCTTGTTCATAATTATTTACCTAACTTAATCCATGAAATGGGAGTTGAGTCTATATATTTATCAGTCAAGCTTATGTCTTCGACAGCCCATTAGTAGAGCTGGATAAGCTATTTAAACGTCACTCAAACTATAATTGCTGCTGCGGTGACTCAATGGTTGCATAAATGGCTGTTGAGCCATCTTTGTTAAGCTGCATCACTTTATACGGCATAAATTTATCTTGATATTCCATACCAGGGCTACCAACTGGCATCCCAGGTACGGCAAGACCGATCGCATCACTTGGTGGGTTTTTTAGGAACTGTGCCATATATTTGGCAGGGACATGACCTTCAAATACGTAGCCGTCAGTAGTGACAGCGGTATGACAAGAGCGCATCTGCTGCGGTACGCTGTAGCGCTCTTTAAACAAGGACAAATCTTCGACGTTCTGTGCGGTTGCATTTAGGCCATGACCTTCGGCATAACCGACCCATTCTTTACAGCAGCCACAATTGGCATCTTTATAAACGGTGACTGAGATATTTTTTAGGATAGTTGGCTGGGTGTCTGAATGAGCACTGACAGGCATTATTTCCGCTTGTGGTTGCTCTACTAGAGCGGTTTGCGTAGCGGTAGTTGGCTCAGTCGCTGGTTTTGAGTCAGCAGTAGTGGCGTTAGGTTGACTACAAGCGGCAATCGTTAACGATAATGGTAATACCACAATCGCTGAGAGCACACGGCCAGATATCAGATTATGTTCATTAATAAATCTATTGGTATAGCGTCTCATAAAACCACTCCTGAGCGTCTATCTGACGATCACATTTATAAAAATTAAAGCCGTAACACTGACCAAAGTAGTACTGGTAAAGCTTAAAACTCAAATCGCAAAAAGCAGCACTATTGAGCACTGCATCTCTTACGAAAAATCAATGTTGCATTCCGGATCCATCACCTGACATATCCATCTCACCATCAAATGACATATCTAACATATCGTCGTCCAACCTAGTCGTTAGCATCGTGTACTGAGCTTCATCTAATTCAGGTAACGATCTAATGAAAGCCACCATTGCCCACATTCTATCATCGTCGTGAGAGGCACCCCATGCTGGCATTCCGGACGCCATGATCCCGTGCTTAATCGCCCAAAAACCTTGCTGTGCGCCAGCTTCTGCTTGATAGCGCTCAACCACATCAGCGTTGGTAAAGTTGGGCGGTTTAGGGTATAGACTTGCGCTAAAGTCAGTGCTTTCTACCCCAGGAGATAAGTGACAGCCTGCACACATGTCTTTGTAATCCGCACCACCTGTACTGATCATATCTACTTTTTCTAGGTTTGGAACGATGATGTCCTTGCTAGCATTCGCTATTGAACGTGTGCGGGCAGTCTCTAAAAACTTGTAAACCAGTGGACTATGGGCTTGATCAGCGCCAATATTTATCACACCACTAGTCACTACCACAAAAACACCTACAATAGCGACAAAGACAGCAAAGAGTATTCCTAGTAAAAACTTCATAGGCTCATCCTAAAAATCCATTTTTATTAATACCCGATTACCCTTTGATAAAAATTACCTAACAATAATCACGAGTGTATAAAGTGAATCGTTAAGAGTTGCTATTACTTGTCACACAGTGTTTTTGGTACATCTGTTTCATTTTACCCATATTACTCATCATTGCTTTCATGGCAGGATCATTCATATCCATTTTACTATGATCCATTTTGCCCATCATTTGCATGTGCTTTTGCATTTTTTCACAGTTCATTTGGTCTTTTTCAGCATGCATCTTAGGATCATGCGCCAAAGCTGACGTTGAAACGACTAAAGCTATAGCAGTTGCTACGATTGATTTAGATAGTGACATGGTAAATCCTTATTTGATTGGGTTTGAAGTCGACTAGACTTCAAACTATTAAGTTACTTTAAAGCATACTTTATTGATTCTGACAGAGAGATGACGGCAAGATTACAATTCTGTCATCTTGCTATTTATGGTTTTTAATATTGTTAGCAATCCTTTAGTATGACGTTAACGCTGATATTACTTATCGCTACCATATTTGTTAATGAAGTATTTTTCAGACTGTAGATGTTGATCTTTGTGTTCAATCTCACAAGCCACTCTAGCATCGATATAGCTTTTCATTTGGGCGCTAGAAAGCTGAGCATCGTTATGATCCAAGTTTTTTGCAAAGTCAGTAACCGCATCACAGTTATTGATGATGGACGTACTTATATCAGTAGTGTGCGCGTTAGCAGTGGTAATACCGATAAGTACAGATACCGACAGCAGTACTACTTTTTTGAATGAGCCGTGAATTTTCATATAAAGCCTCTTTTGTAAGTTGTTAGGTGTTTGAGTTATTAGGTCATTAAATTAATGACCTGTAAAAATAATTCATAGCTGCTAGATATTAGGAACGAGCCACTATGTTTCATTCATATAGATTAGCAAAAGAAGACTGACAATCTGATTACGAGCACATGACATTTTTGTCAGTTACAAAACGTTTTTGTCATCTATATTGATTAGGATGTCAAAGAATCATAATCGTATTGAGGGGTTACTATGAAAATACTACTGGTAGAAGATGAGTTGAAACTAGGCGAGTATATAAAAAAAGGTCTGAGTGAAGCTGGGTTTATTGTCGAGCATCACCTAACAGGCCTAGATGGCTATCACGCATTGATGACAGAAGAGTTTAGCGTGATCCTAATGGATGTGATGCTGCCTGATGTTAGTGGATTTGAGCTGGTGCGCAATTACCGAGCAGCGGGTAAGCAAACACCTGTGCTCTTTCTAACGGCAAAAGATGACTTAAGCGATAAGATAAAAGGGATTGAGATTGGAGGCGATGATTATTTGACTAAACCTTTTGCGTTTGCAGAATTGATCGTCAGAATAAAGAGTCTGTTACGACGCGCCAATCAAGCCGATTATCAAAGTACGATCCTGCAAATAGCAGATCTCAAGATGGATATTGCCAAGCGCACGGTACATAGAGGCGGCAAGCCTATTAAGCTCACGGCAAAAGAGTTTTCCTTACTACAGTTTTTATTAGAGCGCCGAGGTGAAGTGCTACCACGTACCGTGATCGCCTCCCAAGTATGGGATGTGAATTTTGATAACGATACCAATGTGATTGATGTGGCGATCAGACGTCTTCGTATAAAAATAGACGATGGTCATGAGGCAAAGCTCATTCATACTGTGCGCGGCATGGGCTATCGCTTAGAGGCGCTGGCTACTGAGGTCCAAATTGATGCGGACGGAGACGATTCTAAATAGCATGAACCATACACTCAGAAACCGGCGCTGGTCACTGCTATGGCGAACGATTTCCTTATTGACAGTCTTCGTTATTATCTCTCAGGTCATCATCTATGCATGGGTGCAGCGCTCTGTGAGTGGACACTTTGAGCAAATGGACTCAGAGATTATCACCCATGCGGCTTTTAACCTGCGCAAACGCATGATTGATGTTAACGATCACATAGAACCATTCACAGTGTCAAAGTCCCAATCACTCATTAATGACAATCACTTGCATTCCTCTTGGCTAGATTATGATTTAAAAACCTTAGTAGCAGATAAAAAAGGCAAATTATTATCCAGTGACCCTAGTAATTTCATTCATAATTTACCGCCCGATTTTAGCTTGTTATCACTATGGCAGGATCATCACGAGCAGCAGTTTATGATCAAGATAAATAATAGGCATTACCGAGCAATTATTATTCCAAATCAAGAGGTTTTGGCGTTTATTGCATTACCTATCGATGTGCATCATCAATATCTTATCCAGTTTAATCGCCAGCTGAGCTTGATACTCACAGCCATCACCTTGTTGTTGGTTTCAGTAGCGGCATTAAGTGTGTATTGGGGGTTTGCGCCTTTGTCCACTATCGTACAAAAAATGAAAGGCATAAACATCCAAAGGTTAGACGAAAGAGTTGCGGTTGACGATATGCCGTTAGAACTGAGGCCACTAGCAGAATCTTACAATTCAATGATGGTCAAGCTTGAAAGTAACTTTGAGTCTTTGTCTCGGTTTTCAGACAATATTGCCCATGAGCTACGTACGCCAATAGCGACGCTGAGTACACAAACGCAGGTCATGTTAACTAAGCCAAGAGAAGGCGACGAATATATCGAGCAGCTACATCATCAGCATGATACGTTAGAGCAGTTATCCGCCATGATTAACAATATGCTGCTACTGGCAAAAACCCAAAAAGGATTAAGTGACTCGCAAATCAGTCACGTGGATACAGACAGCTTAATCACAAAGCTCGTTGATTACTATGAAATGATTGCAGAAGATCGAGGGATAACTTTTGAGAAATCAGGTAAGTTCGAAAGAGTATTAGGTGATGAAGGCTTATTGCAACGGCTGTTTGCCAACCTGATGTCAAATGCGATTTATTATGCAGCTAGTGATAGTACTATCATGATATCCGCTACCGTCTTCACCTCAACCACCTCACTTAATGTAGCAGAAGACGAGGTTCGACCCTCAAAGCAGCCATGGTTGAGACTAACGATAACCAATCGTTTAGACAAACCGTTAGATCAGAGTCAAGCCGATAAATTATTCGAGCGATTTTATCGTCATGATAAAACTAGCCATAAGTATGCAGGTACAGGGTTGGGATTATCTATCGTGCAGGCTATCGCTAATGCACATAAAGGTACGGTTGGTATCACTATCAAAGATGAGTATTTTTTTGAGGTTACTGTAAGATTATTGATGGCTTAACAAGGTAAATCAAAAGAAGATAAACTCAAAACGTTGTTGTCAAAAACTCAATATCGGAGTATTTGCAAGTGTAGTCCAGAACCGTTTCTTCAATGCATTCGAAAAATCGTTAAGATCTAAACTACGGCTGAAATGCCTGACTGTTTTTTCGAAATTATAGCACCCCATTTCTACAGTAATTTATTCCGATATTACTTTGATGAGTTAATAATTCGCTTAATCAGTAATTTCTGAAAAATTTAAGTATAAAATACGTACATTAAAACCATAAAAAATGATTGAATTCTATACTTAACTAGTGACCAAAATTGATATTCATGTTGCTATAAACTCCTTTAAAAGACGCTAAACGTCACACCGATAAATCCTTTACACCCCTTTATTTGTATAGTATGGTAGGTTGTTATACATTAATATAACTTAATGAAATATGGTGGTTCTAGCCTCCGAAGCCGAGGGTCGTGGGTTCGATTCCCGCCGAGCGCACCAACTATACTGTTTACAATCTCGCTCTACCTTTCCCTTAGTACTATCTTAAACTTCCTATACTTATTAAACCTACATTTCAAAATGTTTGCGATTTTTCTATGCTTGTATACTTCCAATGCTCTCACCTATAGTCGACTCAGTGTAATCTGGATACAAGGAAGCCGAGTGAAAGTACTACAAGTAGTAGACTGAGCGAGACTGACACCGTAGCTAATTTATAGAGGATTGACTATATAACAAAATTACTCTGCATCTTGTAAATTGGCAGTCAATTGAGCACGGCTAGGTATACGGTGATAGTTAATCACTGGCACATCACCCAAACGGCGCTGACCCTCAGCAATCTTTTTATCAATCGTAATCATCGCAATTTTTTTATCTTGTTTGCTAACGAGTAAATGATTTGCCTTACGCGTGACTCGATAATCAGCAAAATACTTTTTTAATATCGCTGATGTTTTTTGCAGCGCATCATTCGGTGTTGCATTTTTTGACTTTACGCCATTATGCTTTTCGCCTGCTTTTGCACCTCGCGATTTTGCCACGAACCATAAAACTGCGATGACAGCGAACAATATGACAAGCCACCAAATTCCGTCTATCATAAGTAAAAATATCCATTATTAGCAAGGGTTGGCTCATGTTAGCAGAATTATCACCAGCGTTAATAGCAGAAGTAAAACTTGCCGCACAACTGCTGTCATCGAAACAGCGTATTTGCATTTTGACTGGGGCTGGCATTTCAGCAGAAAGCGGCATCCCAACGTTTCGGGATAAGCAAACAGGACTGTGGGAGAACTACGGTGTCGAAGACTTGGCCACCCCTGAGGCGTTTACTCATGATCCAAAGCTGGTGTGGTCATGGTATCAGTGGCGTCGGCAAATGGTCGCAGATAAAGCACCAAATCCTGCCCATCATGCGTTGGCTCAGTGGCAGTATCATGCGCAAACCTCCGATCAGCAGGTGACACTCATCACCCAAAATGTCGATGATTTGCACGAGCAAGCTGGTAGCGCAGTGACTCACCTGCATGGTCATCTTTGGCGCAATCGCTGTGGTCAGTGTGAGACACCCTATCAAGATCAATCGAGAGCATCATACGATAATCAATGCACAATGAACTTTGATGAAACACTGCTTAACTGTCCGCATTGCGACGGTTACATCAGACCAGATATTGTTTGGTTTGGCGAAGCTCTACCTGTACAGGCTTGGCAAACTGCCGAAGATGCTGCAGCTAATTGCGAGGTATTTATCAGTATCGGTACCTCAAGCCTGGTTTACCCTGCTGCTGGACTATCACAGCTAGCCAAACAAAATGGCGCGAAAATTATTGAGATAAACCCTGACCCAACGCCAAATACTATTGTCGATATTACATTAGCAGAAAAGGCTGGAATCGTTTTGCCACTGCTTATAGCAGAGATTACAGCTTTATAATTGCTACTACTTATAGATATTACTGAATGACAGACAATAAAAAAGGCTTAACGATTTATATAAACCGTTAAGCCTTCGCTACTAAAAATAAGCTCGTTAAAGTTATTTCAATGCAAGATCAACTCTCGCTAAGTAAGCTTCTTTTAACTCATCACTGATAAATGCCGATTTAAAAGAGTTTTTTACTAAGGCAATAACATCGTCTTCCGTAATCGGTAGATTTTCATATAGATTGATAAAGTTTTGATTCACATACCCTTTGAAATACGAAGGGTCGTCTGAGTTAACGCTGATATTTAGACCGTAATCTAAAAGCTCTTTGATATTGTGCTCTTTATAAGTCTCAAAGACTTTTAGCTCGATATTTGAGTTCGGGCAAACCGTCAGTGGCATCTGCTCATCTTTAAGTCTTTGCATCAACTCTGGGCTTTTTATAGACTGCACACCATGATCGATTCTATTGATATTCAACAAGTCTAACGCTTCGTAGATGTACGAGAAGTCTGCTTCCTCGCCTGCATGAGCAACCAACTTAAAGCCTTCTTCTTTGGCTTTTTGGAAGACTTCTTTGAATTTCGATGGTGGGTTACCCAACTCTGATGAATCGAGGCCAACACCAATAATATCGTCCTTATACTCTAGTGCTTGCTCTAATGTTTCAAACGCTTCTTCTTGTGATAAATGACGCAAGAAACACATGATGATGCATGACGTGATACCGTATTTTGCTTTGGCATCTGCAAGCGCTTCTTTGATACCTGTAATGACCGCTTCAAAAGGCACGCCGCGTTCGGTATGCGTCTGCGGGTCAAAGAATATCTCTGTGTGGATCACATTGTCTTCGACACATCTAAGAATATATTCCCATGTCAAATCATAGAAATCATCTTTGGTGAGCAGGACATTTGCACCCGCATAGTAAATATCTAAAAAACTTTGCAGATTGTTAAAGTTATAGGCGGCGCGCACGTCTTCTACGCTGTCATAAGGTATCTCTACATTGTTCTTTTTGGCCAATCTAAACATCAGCTCAGGCTCTAGCGAACCTTCAATATGTAAATGAAGTTCAGCTTTCGGTAGTTTCTTTATTAATTCAATCATAGTATTCCAATAATGGTGTTATCGAGACGAGCCCTAGTGAATGTTGCACAGTAGGATAATCAAACCATACATATATGAGGCGGTATCTGTCCCAGAATAGTCATTTTAACACTAAAAGCGTATCGCCTAAAACAAAACCCTTTGACCGTATAGATAAGCTGCTTATAAAAGTAGCCTTCTTAATACAACCGTATAAGGTGCAAACTACTTTAAAAACACCACTGTATCGGACAGCTCATTGCCTTCTGGATCATGCTCTAAATGATAATACTGACGTAATACCTGCCCTACTTCATCTAGCAGTTCAGCCAAGCTCTCTTCTGTCTTTTGAGTAGCAATACCAGATACTGCCTTTTCGCACATTGCATTCCATACCGTTGGACTAACGTGAGCGCTGATACCTCGGTCTGCGACAATCTCTAGTTTACGCTCGCATACATTGACATAGATCAAGACGCCCGTATTTTCTTCGGTATCCCAGACGCGATATTCGCTAAACAAATCAATCGCACGCTCACGGCAGTTCATGCGATAGGCTTCTTGGATAGGCAAATGATTTTCTACGATTAAGAACACCTCACCACGATGTCCACGCTCAGCTCTTGTCACAGCATCTGTTAAGCGTGCCTTAGATTCTGTTGTTAGCCACTTACTATGTAATAAAGGGACGAACAAAACTTGACGCCACCAGCGGGCAAAACTGGGGTTTGAAGCGTTGTCTTCTACCATTATATTATTTCCTCAAGTACGTCGTTTTCGATGGTTATGTAGAGTTTATTTTTTTTACGTATGCGGAATACTTACCACGAGCCACCTGCGCCGCCGCCGCCGAAACCACCGCCGCCGCCGCCAAAGCCGCCTCCTCCGAAACCACCACCACCAAAGCCGCCTCCACTACCGCCGCCCATACCGGGTAAGAAAATCATGCCGCCTCTGCGCCCACCTTTACCGCCGCCGCCTTTTCCACCGCCGCCGCCGCGTGAGATCAAAAACATCCAGATGAAGATTGCCATAATCAGCGTCATGAAGAAACCGCCGCCTAAAGCCATCGAACCTGCAAAAAACCCGCCAGCGGTAATGATAGAACCAAATACTCGGCCCAATATATTAGTAATAAAGCTACCAAAAATCATCGCCATGATAAATAAGAAAATAGGTGACGGCAGCTCGTCTGAGCTTTGCTGAGCAGTGCGTTCTGCGGCTTGTGCATCAGCACGGGCTAAGACTTCAGGATCAGCAGTTAGGCGCGTTTTAAGCGCTTCAACGCCAGCGATTATCCCTGCACCATAGTTATTTTGCTTAAATAACGGTGTGATATCTTCTCGAATGACACGGTTAACCGCTGCATCTGGTAAGACGCCTTCTAGTCCATAACCCGTTAGGATATACATATCACGGTCATTAACAGCGACGACAATTAGCAGACCATCATCGATAGCTTCATCACCCAATTCCCACTTCTCAGCAACTTGCAAGGCATAATCAAATATTGGTACGCCATTGGTAGTCGGTACGATAACCACTGCTGCTTGTGCTAATCCCTGCTGATAGATACTTCTAAGCTGCGCTTCTAGACGTAGCCTCTCTTGGGGATTTAGGATATTGGCCTGATCAACGACTGGTTCATTAAGTATCAACTTGTCAGCGTCAACACCCTCGGCACTGGAGCGTACAGGTGGCTGAGCGGTTGTTTGGGCATTGGCTGTACCATTTGCTGTGCTTTGGTTATCTGCGTTTTGATTGATAGCGTCGTTGCCGAGCACTGCCCCATTAATAGCATCGTTGTTTAATACAGCATCATTGATTGCTTCGTTAGACTCGCCTGCTTTAGCGACAGCCACCAACTCTTCGACACTACGGTTTTGCAGATTCGAGGTGCTATCTGTCGCCACCGCTGTATCATTGGGTGCAGCGTGCAATGCAGGCACGCTGACGACACCTAACGTAAACAGTAATGCTGATAAGATTGCTTTTGAATTATTCATCTAATCTATACCACCTCAGATAACATCTTTACCAATTGATAGACTCTAACTAATCATTGTCAAACCATTAGCTAAATGAACAGAGCTGCCTATGCCGCTCTGTCATCACGTTAATTCTAAATTTTATTCAGCAGACTTTTCTGTAGAGTCGCCAAAATCAACACTTGGTGCGGTTGAAATCGCCTCTTCATTGGCCACACTAAAGTTGGGCTTAGTATCCATCCCAAATACTTTTGCAGTGATGTTGGTTGGGAACTGACGTACCGTTGTATTGTATCCCTGCACTTCTTGGATATAACGGTTACGAGCAACAGCAATACGGTTCTCAGTACCTTCTAACTGTGCCTGCAAATCCTGAAACAATGCATCTGATTTTAAATCTGGGTAACGCTCAGACACCGCCATCAAACGTGACAATGCCCCTGTCATCTGCTCTTGCGCTGCTGCATAACGCTCCATCGCTTCTGGATCATTAAGCACTTCTGGCGTTACCGTGATACCGCCCGCACGGGAGCGAGCTTCTGCCACTTGGGTGAAGACCTCTTGCTCTTGCTCGGCATATTGCTGTACGACTTTGACTAAGTTTGGCACCAAATCAGAACGGCGCTGATACTGGTTGACCACTTCTGACCATGAAGCAGTGACCTGCTCATCTTGTGCTTGCAGGTTGTTGTAGCCACAGCCGCTGAGACCGACTGTGGAAGTTGTCAATAAAGCGGCTAGCAACATCGGCTTCATAATAGATTTACGCGTCATTGTTGATTCTCCTAATAATGATAAATAACAAATATCCAGTACCACGTTTTTAATATTTTTAAGTTTTCTTGGTATTCATACGGCAGTCATGCACTCTATATATTGTATATCTGCGCATCACTCTATCAGCATGATATCAAAAGAAGTTGTCCTAATGATGGCGTTATATACGGCTTTTTACAATTGACCGTTACCAAAACACAACCGCATAGTGTCAACGATAACGCGTTTTTATCATGATAGATATAGAGCAAAAATCTAGCAGTCTGGCGCAATCAGACTAAATGTTATGAAAGTACAAACAATTATTTATATATTATCTAAATTTTGCTAATGTATCAGCCAAATAAAATACGAATATATCTACCGTCTATAAAGAAATTTCTAGTAATTAGTACAAAAATATGGCAAATTGCAGTTACGTAGCCGTACGGTTTGAATACATTTGGTAGTGGACTTATAGTTTGATTAGTATTAGCGAGTTGTTAATTTCTTAATAAAAAGATCAATTAACTGTCAAATTATCGCTAAATACTGTCGATTCGCCATACCAGTCATGTATTTATTTAAGACAGCTCATAGTAAGTTGAATGCCATCATGGTGATGGATATTTAATTATATAACCGCCTGTTTTATCCGCCGGTCAACTTATGAATCATCTAATATCTAACATGATGATAGAAGACCGCTGTAGTTGAGGTTGTAGAATAATAGTAAACGCAGCTGATATTAGTATTGTCAGTGATAAGCGCTATGCAAATAGTCCGTATTACTGATGAGATACGCGGGTAAATACAGACAACTACAGTCCATTCTTGGTGGCCAAGCACATGAGACTTAGACAATAAATAAGTCGATGCAGAGACTTTAACTGCTTAACTTAAATAAGTAAGTTAACCAGTTAGTTTACTCCTAGCAAACAGTGCCACCTTGAGACAGTACTAGGAACATAAATATGGAAGGTTTAGTTAACTTAGTAAATGGAATTATCTGGAGCCCAGCGCTGATTTATCTCTGCTTGGGTGCCGGTCTGTTCTATTCCATTATGACGCGCTTTGTACAAGTACGTCTATTCGGTGAGATGATCAAACTCCTATTCACTGGTAAATCTAGTGCACAGGGTATCTCATCATTTCAGGCACTTGCCGTCTCACTCGCCGGTCGTGTGGGTATGGGTAACATCGCTGGGGTAGCTGCTGCTATCGGCTTCGGTGGCCCAGGTGCCGTTTTCTGGATGTGGATCGTAGCCTTTCTAGGCGCATCTACAGCCTATGTCGAATCTACTCTTGCTCAGATTTACAAAGAAAAAGATGTGGTGACTGGCGAATATCGCGGTGGCCCAGCTTATTACTTTGAACGTGCCCTTGGTCAAAAGTGGTACGGTATCCTCTTCGCAATCGCTTCTATTTTATCATGTGGTATGTTCTTACCTGGTGTACAGGCGAACGGCGTTATCAGTGCATTTGCACAGGTAATGGGCGAAGGTACGATCATGAACGTTGCAGGCCTAGAAGTTGGCTCTATGCGTTTGGTCGGCTTGGCTATCATCTTAGTCGTGCTAGGTATCATCATCTTTGGTGGTATTAAGCGTATTGCAACCTTCACTGAGTTTGCAGTACCTTTCATGGCATTAGGTTATATTGCCCTAGCGCTAATCATCATGTTCAGCAACTTCAGCTTGATTCCAGATGTATTTGGTATGATCGTTGGTGATGCATTCACTGCACAAGCAGGTTTTGGTGCTGCGATCGGTTGGGGTGTGAAACGTGGTATCTACTCTAACGAAGCTGGTCAGGGTACAGGTCCTCACGCTGCTGCTGCTGCTGAAGTTGAGCATCCATCACAGCAGGGTCTAGTTCAGGCATTCTCAGTATATGTTGATACATTGCTAGTATGTTCTGCTACTGCATTCATGATCTTGTCTACTGGTATGTACAACATTCAAGGTACGCTACCAGATGGTCAGTTCATCGTACAGAACGTTGCTGCTACTACTGAAATCAATGCTCCTGCGTTCACGCAAATGGCAATGGAATCTGTATACGGTACGTTTGGTAATGCCTTTATCGCAATCGCTGTATTCTTCTTTGCCTTTACAACAATTCTGGCTTACTACTACATCGCTGAAGTAAACGTCGCTTACTTAACACGTTTCCTTGGTCGTAGTGCGAACAGAACTGGTCTATTCCTAGTGAAAATTCTTATCATGGCGATGGTTGCTTATGGTGGTCTAAACTCAGCTGGTTATATCTGGGCAATCGGTGATATCGGTGTTGGTCTTATGGCTTGGCTTAACATTGTTGGTATTCTTGTCATCTTCATCGTGGCTCGTCCAACACTTACTATGCTTAAAGACTATGAAGCTCAGCGTAAAGCTGGCGTCACTCGCTATAGTTTTGACCCTGCTAAATTCGGCATCAAAAACGCACCGTATTGGGAAGAGCGTCATCTAGCACAGCAAAAAAGCATGAACGCTGATCCATTACGTAAAGACAATGTGTAAGTCAATTTAATAAGATTGCTATTTAATCTTATTGAATAAACAAAAAGCCCGAGACCATGTTCTCGGGCTTTTTTGTTTGGATAGTTTTCTACACCACTACAGAATAGCTTACCGAAAAAACATCAAGATTCCTATTTATAAAGCCTGGTTTAGTATCACAAAACCCCTCTTTTACCTCTCAAAGTTAACCTGTCTTTGAAATAATATATGACAGTCAATTTATTTTTTTCATCCTCTCTTATAAATCTTACCTTAGTGTTTTGTGACCTTATTTTTATTAGGTAGCTGTACCCGTATAGTTAACCCATAGCTTATCTTATCTTATCTTATCTTATCTTATCTTATCTTATCTCATCGCTTCAACTTCTGTTCCTTAACTTCCCTATTCTTAATTTTCGCGTTCTTAATTCATAGACATAAAAAAGCCTAGCGCGATGGCTAGGCTTTCTTTAGATAACTTGTAGATTCAAAACCTACAAACTAAGAAATCGCTTATTCAGGCATTAATACTGCATCGATAGTGTGAACCACACCATTGGTTGCCATGATATCTGTACCAGTGATATTTGCTGTATTACCAGTAGCATCAGTAATCACATTGTCTTCACTAATAGTGATGGTTTTACCGTTCGCTGTTTCGATCTCAGTACCGTATGGGATATCAGCCGCTTTAACTTCCATTGCTAGTACATGATAAGGAAGGACCGTTTTTAGCAAGTCTGTATTGGCCAATAACTCTTCTTTAGTTACGCCTAGTTTTTCTAACACTGGAGCAAACGCATCATCAGTTGGGGCAAATACAGTATGCTTAGTTTCTTCCATTAGCATAGTATCAAGACCAGCAGCCTGTAGCGCAGCGGTTAAGATGGTTAAGTTTTCGTTTTCTGCTGCGATTTCAGCAATAGTTTGAGTCGCTTCCATATCCATTTCGGCCATTGGTTCTGCTTCAACAGCTTCTGTCTCAGCAACTGGCTCAACTGCCATTTCTTCAGTGGCTTCTGGTTCAGTTGGCTCTGCAACAGTTTCAGTATCGTTACACGCTGCTAGTGACATGGCTGCGGTTACAACTGCGATAGATAACAAGTTCTTCTTTAACATAGGTAATTCCTTTTTGGATAAATAATTGATTAAGGGGTTTATTTAAATTAATAATTTTCGATAAATATAATGGCGACCAATAATTGATAAATTTACCAATTACTTAGTCATACTATTTAGTCCGTTATATTGATAGTTCTCAGTCTAACTGTTTAATTTTCAAATGGTATTTACTTAGGTAGCAACACTGTATCAATCACGTATATAGCATTGTTTGCTTGTATATCAGTTATTGCGACGTTTAAGAAAAAGTGGTGGTAATTAACTACTTTTAGATGTCTGTTTTAAAATTTTAATCTGAACAGAAACTTATATAGATAAAACCCTAAAGTCTAAAACAGCCATTGTCTGATAGTGAAATCATCACAAACAATGGCTGCTTAGTCTTATAATAAATACAGTGGGTATGCCTCAGTTAATACTTATTTAGGCAACAATACTCTATCGATTACATGAACGACGCCATTGTTGGCAGCGATATCAGTCTTCACGATATTCGTTGTACGACCATTTTCATCCATCAGTTTGCCTTCTTTAGTCACCATTAGCGTATCTTTGCTAGCGGTCATTACGTTGCCAGGCTTCACGTCTTTGGCATACATAGCCATATCACCAGCGACTACGTGATAACCCAATACTTTAGTCAATAGTGGTTTATTGGCAAATAACTGTGCTTTAGTCATACCGGTTTCTTGTAATGCTTGCATAAAGGCAGCATTGGTTGGGGCAAATACCGTATAGTGAGCGTTAGGATCAGACAACATATCGACCAGGCCCGCTGCTTGTACCGCTTCTACCAATACTGAGAAATCAGGATTGCTTTGCGCAATTTGTACAACATTCATCTTAGCCATACTCTGACTGTGCATTGGTGCTTTCATATCGCCCGTCTTTGCTGGCATCATATTATTACAAGCACTTAGACCTGCGATTGAGATCGCCAATGTACCGATGGTGGCAATTTTAGTAAGTTTCATAACATTTTCCTTAATGATTTGAATTTTTTTAACGTTGGTATTGTTTCAACTATGATATTACTGCCTTACAGATCATCCTGCCTGCTAATGCCATTTGCTCACCATACTGTACTGCTAATACCGATACTCTTGGTACCAATTATTGCTAATAAATGAGCCTATATTTATAAGTAGGACTTACTAAGACCTTGTATTTCTGAAATTAAATTAACATGTAAGCAATCTTTATCAACCTGCCTTTGCGCAATTTTTTGTGGTATGGGTGTAAATTCTGTCTGACTTCTGAGCATTCCCGTTGGCTTTCATTTGCAAAAGAAAAGCTTTATGTAAGCCCTTAGCGAAATGATATTCATTTGTGCGTATCTGCTTTATGAAATAGACTCTAATACCTTACTTTGTTACTTAGCTCTCCTCTTATTTATCTATTGCCAAAGAGGAATATGCAGTATCCCTATGTAGCAAACTTTTCATGCTAAAATAATGCAAATTTGCGGTCCTCTTCGTGAGACTCTGCACGCTACTGGTTTGTTATTCCTTCTTTTTTTAATAATTACGATATAAGCAGCACACCTATGATTCCAACGACGACCTCACCAACCGATTCTCATACCGATACCGCCTCTACCTCCTCGTCCGCTAATGACTTTATATTAACACCACCTGCTGTATTTCCGTTTAAAGAGCAGCAACTAACCGCTCGTGCCCGTATTACTGAGCAGATGGCATCACGCATTTTGATGTTAGACGGTGCGATGGGTACGCAGATTCAGACCTATAAGTTAGAAGAAGCAGATTATCGTGGTGAGCGTTTTGCTGATATCGACCAAGATGTACGCGGCAACAACGATCTACTGGTACTGACTCAGCCGCACATGATTAAAGACATTCATCACGATCATCTGCTAGCGGGTGCTGATATCATCGAGACCAATACCTTTAACGGTACGCGTCTGTCGATGGCTGACTATGACATGCAGTACCTAGTGCCAGAACTAAATAGGACAGCAGCCAAGATTGCTAGAGCAGCGGCGGATGAATTTACCGCAAAAACGCCTGAGAAGCCGCGCTTCGTTGCGGGTGTTGTTGGCCCGACTTCACGCACGTGCTCACTATCGCCTGATGTCAATGATCCTGCATTTCGTAATATTACCTTTGATGAGTTGGTACTCAACTACCGTGAAGCGACTTTGTGCCTGATAGAAGGCGGCGTCGATATTATTTTGATTGAAACGATTTTTGATACGCTAAATGCCAAAGCGGCGATATTTGCGATCACTGGTGTATTTGACGATATTGGCTTTGAGTTGCCAATCATGATTTCGGGTACGATTACCGATGCGTCAGGTCGCACGCTATCTGGTCAAACAGCTGAGGCGTTTTATAACTCTATCCGCCATGCAAAGCCTCTATCCGTTGGATTTAACTGTGCGCTTGGTGCTGATGCGCTACGTCCACACATCCAAACGCTATCGAATATCGCTGATACCTTTGTCTCTGCGCATCCAAACGCTGGTCTGCCCAATGAGTTTGGTGAGTATGACGAAACTGCTGAAGAAACGGCTGCCTTACTTGAAGGTTTTGCCAAAGCAGGCATCTTAAATATTGTCGGCGGCTGCTGTGGTACGACGCCTGAGCATATCCGTCAAATCGCTAAAGTAGTGGCGAATTATCCGCCGCGTGTCATTCCTGAGATAGCGCCTGCCTGCCGGCTATCAGGTCTAGAGCCATTCACCATCAACTCTGATAGTCTGTTTGTCAATGTCGGTGAACGTACCAACGTTACAGGCTCTAAAAAATTCCTACGTTTGATTAAAACCGAAGCCTATACCGAAGCGCTCGATGTCGCTCGCGATCAGGTCGAAGGTGGCGCGCAAATCGTTGATATCAATATGGACGAAGGCATGCTCGACTCCAAGCAGGCGATGATTCACTTCGTCAATTTGGTCTCAGGGGAACCAGATATCAGCCGTGTACCACTAATGATTGACTCGTCCAAATGGGACATTATCGAAGAAGGCCTAAAGCGTACGCAGGGCAAATCTGTCGTCAACTCCATTTCATTAAAAGAAGGTCACGCTGAGTTCGTTGAACGTGCCAAATTATGCATGCGTTATGGTGCCGCGATTATCGTCATGGCATTTGATGAAGACGGACAGGCTGACACTTACGAACGTAAGATTGAAATATCTAAACGCAGCTATGACGTACTGGTCAACGAAGTGGGCTTCCCATCAGAAGATATTATTTTTGATCCAAATATTTTCGCGGTTGCCACGGGTATCACCGAGCATAATAACTACGGCGCTGACTTTATTAATGCCACACGTTGGATTACGGAAAATCTACCAAATACCATGGTCTCAGGTGGGGTGTCCAACGTGTCGTTTAGTTTCCGTGGTAACCCAATCCGTGAAGCGATCAACTCCGTATTCTTATACCACGCGATCAAAAACGGTCTGACCATGGGTATCGTCAACCCAGCCATGCTTGAGCTGTACGATGATATTCCAAAGGAAGCCCGTGACGCTATCGAAGACGTCATGCTCAACCGCAATCAAGGTGAAACTGGTCAAGATGCCACTGAACGTCTAATGACCGTCGCTGAAAACTACCAAGATGGCGGCAAGAAAAAAGACAGTACTGTCGATATGAGCTGGCGCGAAGGCACGGTAGAAGAACGCATCGCCCACGCACTAGTCAAAGGCGTGACGACCTTTATCGAAGCGGATACCAAAGAAGCATGGGAGAAGTACCCTAAACCGCTAGAAGTCATCGAAGGGCCACTCATGGACGGTATGAATATCGTCGGTGATCTATTCGGTGCTGGTAAAATGTTCCTCCCGCAAGTCGTGAAATCTGCTCGCGTGATGAAGCAGTCCGTCGCATGGCTAAACCCATATATCGAAGCGGAAAAAGTCGAAGGCGAAGTCAAAGGTAAAATCCTAATGGCAACCGTCAAAGGCGACGTGCATGATATCGGCAAAAACATCGTCGGCGTGGTGCTTGGCTGTAACGGCTATGATATCGTCGATTTGGGCGTGATGGTACCTTGTGAAAAAATCCTCGATACTGCCATCGCAGAAAAAGTCGATATCATCGGTCTGTCTGGTCTGATTACCCCAAGTCTCGATGAGATGGTCTATGTCGCCAAGCAAATGCAAGAGCGCGGCATGACACTACCACTGATGATCGGTGGTGCAACGACGTCGAAAGCGCATACTGCCGTCAAGGTCGAGCCGCAATATCAAAATGATGGCGTCATCTATGTATCGGACGCTTCGCGCTCAGTCGGCGTGGTGACCAAATTGCTATCAAAAGAGCACCGTCAAGCGCTCATTGATGAGACACGTGAAGAATATGTCAAAGTGCGTGAGCGTCTGGCTAAGCGTCAACCAAAAGCTGCCAAAGTCACCTATGCCGAATCAGTCAAGATTGGCTTTCAGTATGATTGGAAAAACTATGTGCCACCAGTGCCAAATAAGCTAGGACAAGTGATATTGGATGACTATCCGATCAGCAATTTGCTGCCTTATATTGACTGGACACCGTTCTTTATCTCTTGGGGTCTGACGGGTAAATACCCGAAAATATTGCAAGATGATGTGGTTGGTGAAGCGGCTCGCGATTTGTTTGAAAATGCAGAAGAGCTACTACAAAAGATGATTGATGAAAAATCAATCGTAGCGAAAGGTGTGTTTAAACTGATGCCAGCGCGCCGTACTGGCGCAGATACCGTCACTGTATATGACAATGACCCACAAAATGGTGGTAAACCGACCTACCAGTTTGAGCACTTACGTCAGCAAAGCGACAAGGCAAGCGGCAAGCCTAACTTTAGCTTGGCAGACTTTATCTCACCATCAGACACCCACACTGATCACTTGGGCGGCTTTACTGTTTCTATCGTCGGTACAGAAGCACTGGCTGAGCAATACAAAGCAGCAGGCGATGACTATAATGCCATTATGGTACAGGCGCTGTCTGACCGCTTAGCCGAAGCATTTGCCGAACATTTACATGAGCTAATACGTAAAGAGTACTGGGGCTACCAACCAACCGAATCACTTACCAATGATGAGATGATTAAAGAAAAATACGTCGGTATCCGCCCTGCACCTGGCTACCCTGCCTGCCCTGAGCACACCGAAAAAGGCAAATTGTTTGATTGGCTCGGTACGGTAGAGGCAATCGGTACGACTTTGACCGAAAGCTATGCGATGTGGCCTGCGTCATCAGTCAGCGGATTCTATTACTCGCATCCTGATAGCGAGTACTTCAATGTCGGAAAAATCAGCCGTGACCAGCTAGAGAGTTATGCGGAGCGTAAAGATTGGGATATGAAAACTGCTGAGAAGTGGTTAAATCCGAACTTGTAGTCGATTAGCTAATGCAATTATAGAAACTTGATAGTTATTTTTTGGCTTACTCATTTAATATGGGTAAGCCATTTTTTATGACATTCTATTTTGCCCACCATCAGCAAACTTATCGCTACGTTCATAGTAAAATACTTTTATCATTTACTGACAAGAACCATGCTAGATTATTGTCTACTTTATTATTTTGAGACAGCTATGAATCAGATTGCATTACTTTCTAGTTGGATTGGCAAAACTTTTGCAATTTGGGCATTGGTCAGTGCTGTTTTGGGATTTATTTTTCCTGAATTTTTTGCCTCATTGGCTTTTTTAATCGTTCCCATCCTTGGCATTATTATGTTTGGCATGGGCATGACGCTCAAAACCGAAGATTTCCTAGAGATTGTCAAACGACCCAAACCTGTACTGGTAGGACTAGTGGCACAGTTCACGCTCATGCCTTTGATCGCTTACCTATTAACGGTCATTTTCAACCTCGATCCTTTAATAGCAGTCGGTGTTATTTTGGTTGGCTGTTGCCCTGGCGGTACTTCTAGTAACGTGATTACGTTCTTAGCCAAAGGTGATGTGGCATTGAGTGTGGCGATTACCTCTATCTCTACCCTGCTTGCGCCTTTTTTGACCCCTATTCTATTAAATGTGTTTGCTGGTCAGCTGATCGATATTGATTTGGCCAGTATGATGATAACCATTACCAAAATCGTTATCTTGCCCATATTACTAGGTGTTATCTTCCATAAGTTTTTGGGTAAAAAGATCGAGTTTGTCACCGAGGTATTACCGATGGTGTCGGTATTGGGTATTTCTATTATTATAGCGGCAGTGGTAGCAGTATCTAAAGCGACTATTCTAGACAGCGGTGCTATCGTCTTTATCGTGGTTGCCTTACATAATATGACGGGTTATACCTTGGGCTATGTAATCGCGCGCTTATCTGGCTTTACGGAGAAACAACGCCGCGCCATTATGGTGGAAGTGGGCATGCAAAACTCTGGTCTGGGCGCTGCCCTTGCGGCGACTTATTTTAATCCTGTCGCGGCCTTACCGAGTGCAATATTTAGTGTGTGGCATAACTTTAGCGGTGCGTTGGTTGCGAATATTTTTGCTAAGAGAGATGGTGATTAACCAGCGGTAAATTCAGTCGTGATCAATTAGAAATTTATACTGAGTGTGAAAATTAGAATATAAAAACTGCTAAAAAATGGTTGAAACCCAATTTGTAGTAACTAACTTTCTTACGTTTAAATCGATTTCAAAAAATATATGTAGCTATGACGTTTAAATATACCGTCTCCTTTATCTTTTTCATTCAGTAGAAATGCAGTCAATAAAGGAGACGGCGTTTAATTATATATCTGCCAATTTTTTAAATAAATACTTTTATTGCTCACTATCTTCCAGCGACAGTATCTCGAAAAAGCTCTTCGAACCTTTAATACTTTGACCTTTTCGCTAATAAATTTACTTTTTACAGCTTCTTCTCGCTTTTACACTCTTTTTATTTCATAACCAACCTCTCTATTTTACTCATTTAGAAAATACTTTTTGGATTGGATTAACTGAAAAATGTTTGTTATATTAGTAAATACTGATTTATATATTCTTTAATTAACATAATAAGGAGATGCAAGGCACTGACTTTCAGCTGAGTGAGATTTTATATTTTTAAATCAAGGAGAGATAAAAATGAAATCATTTAAACTAGCATTATTAGCCATGACAACAGCATTGATTTTACAGGGATGTGGTAGTGACTCTGATTCTGATGAATCACCGACGTCGCAACCTGATCAGCCAGATGTTACACAACCTGATCAGCCGAATATCGATACTGAAATCGTCGGCATGTGGAGTAGCGACGATACCGCTAGTGGAGAGTTATCAACCATTATATTCATGGATGATGGGACTTATATACAGACCCAAGTCGATAGTAGCCAATCAACCAGTGAAGCTGGAAATGGTATGGAATTAGGCAGTTATAGCGTCAGTAGTACAGAAGGCAAACTAACCGCTACGCCTATCTTTGATAAAAACGGTACCTCTGGATTATCAGATTCTGTCATGCGTTATGCTCAGGTATCTAACGGTAAATTTATCCTGAAAGTAGATGAAAACGGAAATGGCATCATTGATAGTAACGAAAGCTATCGTTTCTCAGAAACTAAGTCTGAAAGTATTTTAGGACCTTGGGATTTCGATGATGCTGATGACAACGAGCTACTGGGCTTAGCATTTTTAGAAAACGGCACTTATATCTACGTGCAAGTTGACGAGGATAGGTCAGTCGATAATTCCGAAAATGGTATGGAATGGGGTAACTACACTGTTGATGCTGTTACTGGTCAATTAACTACTACTATAATTTATGATGGCAATGCGGGGACTGGATTATCAGAACCACGCACGCGTTACGCTCGAGTAACAGGTAATACTGCCCTTACTATTGAAGTGGATGACAACCAAGACGATGTCATAGACAATGAAGAGATGTTTAAATTCTCAAGACCCTAGCCCAACAGTGTAATAGCTAATGATAGCCAATAAAAACGTTAGAGTTATTCTCTAGTGAGAATGACTTTAGTCTTTTTATGCAAAAGCACTTATATGTAAATGACCTATATCTCATCTTCTGTAAATTAGACGACGGTGTCGAATGGAAGAATTACTTATGAAAGAACATTACTAATAATGAGCCATCAACTTAACAAAGCTTCAGCCAATCTATGATCGGCTGAAGCTTTATATTTTGGTCTATTCATCTTTTGCTTTCCCACGCCGACACCGCTCCGAACAATAAATCACCTGCTCCCAGTCTTTTTCCCACTTCTTACGCCATGTAAATGGGCGCTGGCAGACGGGGCAGGTTTTTTGCGGTAAGTTTACCTTTTTATGTGCCATCATCTGCCCCCTTGTGCCGTATATCTAATATCTATGGTTAATGTTTACTGCCTACTTATCTTCTTTTTGATGATCTAGCCCTTCATACTTTTTCACCCGTCGGCATTGGTCTGAGCAATAGACCATGCTCTCCCAGTTTTTATCCAGCTTCTTAGTCCAGCTAAACTCGCGCTCGCAGACAGGGCAAAGTTTTTTGCGGACGTTCTTTTTTTTGTGCGCCATAATTTTCTCATTGGTTTGATATAGTCGATTCACTACCATCAGATACGGGGTCAGTCTTGCTTCGCCTACTGTTTGTAGCACTTTTACTCGCTGTCATTGTATCCAAAGTAGCTGTTGCCGACTATATTACCACTGTCTCTTAATCATAAGCCCTATTTATAGTGCTATTCATAAATGCTAATCATCAGCATTGCTCATAAGCGTTAATAATCAATCATTAGTTGTTAATCCTCAGCTATTAATCAGTAGTGATTAATCATAATCGTCAAATATTTTATTTAGGCGATTGAGACTATTGACGATTAACTTACCTGATTGATCGGTGCTGGTATCAATCGCTAGCTTCTCATCTATCCGCATTGTCAGTGGCTCTAACGCTTGCTTGAGGGCAGTTGCCATCAGTGCCGTTTGCTGATGAATATCAGGGATATCGCTATCGGCTGTTTGATTATCATTATTGCTAACCAAGCTATCCGCCATTTTTTGCGCCAGTTGTTCAACGGCATTGACCAGCTGCACCATGAGCTGTTTTTGTGCATATTGGTTTTGCTTGAGATACTCGCCTTCTGACTTATGATCGTGCTTATATATTTGTAGCAATTGACTCACACTTTTCTCAAAGCCATTATCGATACTATCGCTGACGACTTTGGCATTGTTAATGACGCTATCGGCAAGTATTTTTTGTGCTTCTAATTGGGCGTTTAGCTGGGCATCGAGTTGCGCTTGTTGACCTGCTTCTCGTAAGCGAGCGATTTGCTCTGGGTCGTTTTTCGTTAAGTATGTCTCAAACTGGCTACTGATGGCATTGAAACCACTGGCCAAGTCGACCAACTGGGCGACGATACGCGCGCCCGTATCGCCATCTTCACCGCCTATGGCTTTATTACGCAAGAAGTCGGCTTTGATTTGCGCCCAACGCTGCATTTCTTCTTCGGTCAAGACACCACGCATCTCACCAAGCTTGAGCAAGTTACTCTCTGCGCCTTGGGTCAACAGCTGCGACTCGCCTAGATAATGATCATCTATCAGCTGGTTCAGCTCGCTTTCATTCATGACCGCCGACAGTTTTTCGGTCATCTTGTTCATATTACGATAACTACCTTGCAGCTTAAATATCGGCTCAACACGATACTTATCATCTTGCGAGGCGGAGGCAATATAGGCTTGGTTGACGTCCAGAATGACTTCTTGCACCCTAAACATATGGCGCAAGATAGCGATAATTTCGTTAACTTCTGAGGTGCTATACGGATACGTCAAATCGCTGCTTTGTGCTTGTGCTAGATTTGCATTGTCCGCTTTCGCTATTTTAATGAGACGATGGACATCCGCTAGGTCTCGGTTGGCCAGTGGCGCGAGAACGGTGTTAGAAGTGAGCGAGTTTTCAATATAACTGAGTGCAAACACCTCTTCCATGCCGCTCATGATATCGCCTAAGTTATAGATGTCGGCACGGTTGGCGAGCATATCAGGGACTTTGAAGGCCTCACCGCTTTCGGTATACGGATTACCTGCCATGACCACGCAGAACTTTTTGCCACGCATGTCATAGGTCTTGGTCTTACCTTGCCAAACGCCATCGATACGGCGTGTACCATCACCCAACGAGATAAACTTCTGCAAAAATTCTGCATGGGTATGCTGAATATCATCGAGATACAGCATGACGTTGTTACCCATCTCAAAGGCCAAGTTGATTTTATTCAGCTCTTCTCGCGCAGTGGCATTGGGTGCTTTTTCGGGATCTAAAGACGTTACGTCGTGACCGAGTGACGGACAGTTAATCTTCATAAAGATAAGGCCAAGACGATTTGCCACGTACTCCATTAAGGTGGTTTTACCATACCCTGGTGGCGATATCATCATGAGGATACCCATCAGATCGGTACGCTTATCCTCGCCGACCGTGCCCATCTGTTTGGCAAGATTGTCACCGATGAGCGGCAGGTAGCTCTCGTTAATCAGACGGTTACGCACAAACGAAGACAGTGGACGCGGCATAAATTCGTCCAGTCGCAACGTCTCTTTTGAGTCATGCAATATCTCTGAGCGCATGGCCAGATAACGTCTATAGGCAGGGATAACTTGGGTATCATGATGATGCAAACGATTTAAGAAATCATCGACGGCAAAGGTTAAGGTCTGCTGATGAATACGTATATGATCACCCAGCAAATTATTAACCTGACTCTCAAGCGATACCTTACCCGTGCTACGCTCAAAGCTCTGTACTTGATTAAGCGGATTATTAATACTGGTCAATGATGTAGTCGATGAAACTGGCGACGAGGTGATTGAAGAAAATGACAAGGCCGATGGCGTGGTACTTGCGCCTTGATTGCCTACTCCTTTAGCACTTAGCCCTTTATTAAAAGTAGCACCTGAATCAATCAATCGTTGCACCAAAGCTTCACGCTGAGCATCATTTAATTGGGTAAGCAAGACGGCAATGGCTTCTGGCACATAATGACGGCCGCTCTCTAGCTGTTGCTTGCGTAGCGCTTCTTTTTCTTTACTCTCAGAAAGCTGCGCTTCACTGAGTGCCTCACCTGCTTCATTGGTGCCATCAGTCGCTACGTTAACCGACTCTGTCCCACCATAAGTCTTATCAAGTAGTGCATGAAACCATGTTGCCAATAGCTCATAGGCTGATTTGGGTTGGAAGCCAAGCTTACCGATAGAAGATTGTAGTTGGTCAAAACTGGCCGTATTTTGCGTGCTGCCCGAAGCGCTATTCAACGTTTGGCTTAGCTGCTCACACAACTGCTGTGCTTGTTGACTAGTTTGCCAGTTTATTGTGCTGTTTGCGCCTATATTGGTTTCAGCCGATTGCCCCATGACGCTCACCAAGTATTCACAAGCAAGCTGAACGTAGCTTGGTTTGAAGATATTGGCGTTATGAACATCACTGGTATTTGAGTCCAGTTCTGACCCTGATTTAGATGTGGACTGCTTGCCAGCGCCATTATTAATGCCAGTACCGTTATCAGCGCTAAGACTGTCATCATTATGAGCCATAACAAAATGACGCATCACTTGGCTCATGTCTTCAACCAATAGCGATTTGGCCGTATCACTGCCTAATGCACGGCGCAGTTGCTCAGCGGTAGCAGCTCTATCCGTCCAGTTATTTGCGCGTGTCAGCACTGATTCATTTAACCAAGCGTCATAACCAAATTGACGCAAGCTGTCTAGACCAAGTGCTTGTACAATGTTTAGTTGCCAATAGAATAATTGCGCCAACGCACGTACTTGCGGGGTATAAATCAGTAGCCCTGCCTCACGCAACGTTGGCAATATTTGCATCAATAATAGCGTGGCATCATGGTCATGAATGCCTTTGTCATAACCAAGCTGATAGCGAGGTGTGGCATAAGCTTTGACCAACTTGGACAATGGACTGTCGTTATCAATGTCGCCATTAATGTCTAGAGTAATAACAGTTGCATCGTAGGCTTGATATAGGCGCGCTTCAGTCAAACCCTCCTGGCTGTTCTTAGCACTTTCAATAATGCTATAGGCTAAGTACTCGGCGCGGTACACCTTGTCAGACTCGGAGGCGATATTCATGTCCCAATACGGGCGCAAGGCGTTTAGCTCAGCATTATTAAGCACTTCATAATAATCTGTACCCGTTAGATGCAAATTCAGCACACGCTTGCCGTCTGACTGTTGACGACTTAATAAGGTCAAATCAAGCGGCTGAGTATTGACCGAAAAACGGTGCTTACCCAGTTTGATGATTTGGCCACCATCTTCAAACAAGTCCGACTTGTCTTTTAGACTCTTATAGCTCTCGATTTGGATGGCTTTTAGACGCGCATCGATGTCATCAGCTTTGACGCTAAAGCCCATCGCTTGCAGCTCTTTTGCGATGTTGCGGACTTTTTGCACCAGACCATCAGCGGCAAAATACGTATTTAACGCTTCTTCCTCTGTAAAGCCTGTGACGCCTGTGCTTTGCGTGCGTTTTTTAATACTCTCAAGCATTCGCAGCGCGCCATCACCTAAGTTTTGCGCTTTGCGATTGCGAGCATCGAGCAATTGCTGCTTATGGTTTTCAAAGGTTTCGTAAATCTCTTCACGTTTACTAATAATATCAGCTAAAAACTGATCGCCACTATTGGTCTCTGGATCAGCGAATTGGCTCTCTAACTCTTCTAGCTGTACCAATAATTTCGCCATTTGCTCGTCTGATTTCTCAGGCGTATTGGCAATGGATAAGGCGTTGGCAATGGACTGACCGAACAGCTTAAACTGTGCACCAAATTGCGCCACGGCCTCAGCTGACCCTAGATTTTTGCGTTTATGATTGAGCTTAGCTTTACTTTGATTCAGGCTGGCATAAATGGTCGATATGTCATCGATAATTTGCGTACGTACCGTGGCATCGGCCACATCTAATGTGCCTAGCAACTCGGTCAATAAATCTAACCCTTGCGCTGTCTCATCAATTTTTTCTAGAACGGGTTTTAGCTCAGCATTGGTTTCTGCGGTGTTTAATCGCTCACTGACATCGATCAATATGCCTGTATAGCTTGATAGCGCCTCTTCACCACTTAAAAACAGCACGGTTTTTTCAGCCAGCTCGCTCTCTGCTTCCTCTAATTGCTTTTGCAATGCTTGTAGTTTATCGGCATCTAGATAACGCAAATCCTCCAAGCTGACCAAACGGCCTTTTTGGCGTCTTAACGCTGACAACTGATCGACATAATCACTGGCCGACTCAAAGCTAGTAACCCGTATCTGCCGCAAAATCTCACTTTGCTGCGTATCGGCATCGGCTAACGCGGTTTGGGTTTGCTTTTGGATACTTTGTACTTTGGCGAATTCATCAATGACCAGCTCAGCCGTCGCTGTCACTTCTTTGATACTACTGGCGACTTCGCTCAGCTCAGGCTCAGACAACCAATAATAGCTGTCAAAGAGTCGGCTGGTATTATTGGTAAGCTCTTCATAGAGCTTCTGTGACACGCTTTGATTATCAATCAGGCGAGTAATGCTATACAGGTCTGAGATACCACGCACCAATTCTTTATTGCCAATCTTGCCATAGAAACTCGTGCTTTCTGGCAGCTCACTCACATACTCGTGTGAGGCATAAGGCGTGTGCCATATTTGCATCGGGTGAATACGAGATGGCTCGCTTTGGTCGCTAAACAGCACCAAACGGCCATTCTCAGCCAAAGCCATACCATTGCAATAGATAGGGTTTGCCAATTGCTTTTTAATCAGATTATAAGGGAACAGCCCCGTGACGCCCAAGTCTCTGTCGTAAAATAAGAATAAAACATCTTCCCCATTCGGCGATACAATTTTACGCTTAAACCGCAAGTCAGTAGCGCCAATGTTATTGGCCTCGAACAGCTTATACTCACCCGTCTGTAGATAATAACCACCCGGAAACATGATGCCGTGGTCTTCTGGTAGCTGAACACACGACTGTCCAATCGCATCCAAACGCAGAACCGCTTCGGTCAAGGTGTTATAAACAAAATAACGGTAGTCCTCTTCACGATAGGGCAATATTTTGAGCAGTATTAGACTGCCGACTTTGGCATACGCAATCTCAGCATCCGTCAGCGACTGGGTACGGTCATTGACCGGTTCACTATAAATACCTTGCCCTGACTGCGTATTATCTTCAATCTTAATGGTCAAATCACCACCGACCGTTTCTACAAATATCGTGTCTAAGATATTCATATGCGGATATTTGCCATTCACCATTTGATCGCGTGTGGTCTCAATCCAGTCAAAATCATAAGCAGGCGGTAGTTCAATGTCACGCTCGCCTCGATTGTCCACATAAGCAACTTGTGCAGACTCTGGCGTACCTTGGCTAAAATCTAACGCAAAGCGAAACACTCGAATATCAGTGATGCGCTCACCAATCTGAAATGCCAACAGCAATTTGCTGTCTTTCACCGTTATTTGAATCAGGCGCGTTTGCTTGTAGTATCGATATAGCTCATTGAAGTCTTGGACAAAGGCATCTTGAGCCAAAAACGTCCCTTTTAGGTCAACCTCTTCGAGCTGATACTCTTCTTCATTACCAACTGGCTCGTTCAGACGATATAGCGACAATACGTCTTTAATATTACTCGCGCGTTTGAGCCCCATAAAAACGTTGTAGCCAAACAGTAGATAATCGCCGACCTGCACCATATCCTGCGCCACACAGTTATGTTCGGTACGGATACGGGTACGGGCGATGACTTGCATTTGGGTGCTGCCAAACTCTTCGAGACGCGCATTATTTAGCGTCTGCGTCTGCTGCTCTAAACGGCTACCTTGTTCCGTCAGACGTTTTTTGATGAGCTCATAAGCATTGCCTGAAGCAACTGCCTGATCGGTTTGGTTGGCTTGATTAGCGTTATCGTTGCTGTCTGAATTTGTTGAGTTTTGCGTGTCCGCCATCGTTACTCGTCCGTTTCTGTTTTTACATAATAAGAGAATTTTTTGGCAATAAGGAAAATAAGAAGTTATTTGAGATAAAGATCATCGAAAGTAAAGAAGCACTTGGCTAATCTAAAAAAACGATTCATCACTGCTGATTTTTTAGATTAGCCAACTCATTATTAATAATAAGTTGGCTATCGCTCTATGAAGATGTATAGAACGAGTTGGTTAGATTCAGCCTGCCTCCTAAATGACAGGCTAGTTATCAAGGGAGAAATGCATTAATTTTGGCGCGTGTCTTCAATCTATAAAGACATGTCTTAATATTAAATGGTTTTATCATCATTTTGCTTGGTTGCTTTCATGGCTTGACTGGCCATCACGCCATTGATAATACCGCTCAACGTATCTGACTTACCGGCTAGGCCATCGATGGCTTTGCCGATAGATAGTGACTTGGCAAAGTTATCAAAGAAATGCGCTTCGCCGCCAACAATATCGATTTTGGCTTTCTGTAACGCGACTGCCAATACTTCAGCATTTTCTTTGGCAATCTCTTTACCTGCGTCGATCGATGCCAGTGCTTCTTGCAAGGCTGTCTCAAGACTCATGCGGAACTCTTCGTGCTCACGCGCTTCTTTATTCATGCTACCCATTGCATTGAATTTCTCGACCAGACCATCTGCTTCGGCTTGGAAATGTGCACGAGTGACTTCGGCTTTTGCCAGTCCAACTTCGCGTTCTGCTTTGGCATTAGACTCACCGCGAGCTGCGATAATTTCAGCATCTGCCATGCCTTTTTCACGTTCAGCCTTGGCAGTAGATTGACCACGAGCAGCAATAATCTCTGCATCGACCATACCAATGTCACGCTCAGCTTTCGCCTTAGATTCACCGCGAGCCGCGATAACCTCAGCATCTGCCATACCTTTTTCACGCTCTGACTGCGCTTCAGCTTGTCCAGTCGCTTTAATAATATTGGCTCTAGCAATGCCTTCTTTTTCCATAGAGATCGACTTGGCTTCTTGAATAGCAGCTTCAGCAAAGCCATGTGCAGACTCTTCGGCTTTAATACCTTCAGCCATTCTGATTTTGGCTTCTGACTCTTTGGCAGAGGCTTCAAGGTTAGCCGTAGCAAGCGTAGTGATTTCAACGGCTTTATGCTTGGCTGATAGCTCTTCGGCTTCGGCTTTTTTCACCTGACGTACTTTGACTTCTTCAGCATCCGCTTCAGCAGCTAGCACGCGTGTTTGCTTAGAGCGCTGCGCTTCACTAACTTCGCGAACTTCTTTGATACGTTCTTCTTCTTGCGCCACTGTTTTGTCGACCGCAATACGCTCGCGGATGACATTGGCGATTTCTTTTTTCTCAAGTTCAATCGCACGTTCAGCCTCGATACGTTGCAAGTCAACTTCACGCTCACGAGAGACGACTTCTAAGTCACGGGCACGCGTAACCTTCTCTTCTTCGATGACAACTGCACGCAGACGATTTTGACCTGCTACTTCAATTTCACGTTGCTGATTCTCTCGCTGAATCGCTAAGTCCTGCTCAACCATGATGACGGCCGTTTCTGACTTCTTACGCTCTTCTTCTTCAATCTTACGAGTTTCAGCCGTTTCACGGGCAATCACTGACGATATTTCACGCTTTTGCTTGGCTTCAGCATCGGCTTGTTGACGCTCAAGCTCTAGCATCGCCTCTCTGGTTTCAACGTTCTTTTTCTTAACCGCTAGCTCTTCATCACGCTCAAGCTCATTGGTAATAACGTTTTGAAAAGCCGTTAGTTGAGTAATCTTTTTGATACCTTCAGCATCTAGAATATTACTTGAGTCCAATGACACTTTCGGTGTTTGCTCTAGATAATCGATTGCGACATCTTCTAAGACATAGCCGTTTAGATCGTTACCGATTTCTTGAACGATACTGTCACGAAACTCGCTGCGGTTTTCAAACAATTTAACGAAATCTATTTGCTTACCAACTGTTTTTAGCGCCTCTGAAAACTTGGCATTAAACAGCTCATTAACAGCGACTTTATCTGATGCTCTCTCAACCCCAACCGACTTGGCGACTTTTAGCACGTCTTCTTCGGTTTCATTGACACGTAGATAAAATGCAACTGTGATATCAGCACGCATGTTATCGGCGCAAATCAGTCCTTCTTTACCGCGTCTATCCACTTCTAACGTGATGAGCGAGATTCTCATCAGCTCTTTTTTATTAATAACTGGCCAAACAAAGCCACCATCAAAACGTACGGCTATTTTGCTCACACCGTTGATAATTAGTGCTTTTCCCTGCTCAACCTTGAAATAAAAGGCTTTGAGCATCAATAGTGCTGCCATAATGAAAACAAACGCCAGCACCACAACCACGCCGACGATAATGAGTATGTCCATGTTTATTCCTTTAATTGAAACATTCTATAGTCAGTTCTATATCCATCAGATGTTCGGTCCGGTTTGCTCAACTACTCTATGTAGCAGTTTCACTTGCCTTTCTCATACCTGAACTAGTTGAACCAACAATAACTAAATTTAAAACCGTTCGTATGATGTGAAAAATAGAGATTTTTTAGCTCAATGGCTGTTTATTATTTATCAGCGCTTATCTAATTTTCGAGTTTACTCTATGCTAAAAGCGATGATAGAAAGTCGTATCGACTAAACGATTTATAATTATTTATCTTCAACAGGAGCGACTTGATAGGTATTTGTTTCTTCTAAATACGCTACCAACATCACTCTATCGCCCTTCTTCAGTAAGCTAGTGCTGTTGTCTGAACGAACCTTGAGTATCAAACCTGCACCGCCATCATTCAACTCTGCCTCACCGTGCTTGTCCGTCACACTAAGTGTACGCACAATCGCGATTTTGCCTACATTATTAGCAGAATTACGTTTGGGGATTCTGGCAATGTTTTTGCGAATGGGTGAAATGATCATGCCTGTCAGCCACATAGAAACGACCAATACGAATATTAGTGCCCCTGTGCCAAACACGTAATACAGAACACCAGAGTCAAAATTTTGATGTAAGAAACTGGTATACAAATAGCTCAATAACCAACCGATTAAACTCACTAAGCTTAATATAATGACTAGAGGCACACCGTAGAGACCAAACTTCAGCATGAGGCCTGTAAAAAAACCGGTCGATGATAAATCAGAGACAGCAGCATCACTACCTGACTCTCCAACATCCACGCTGTCCATATCTGCCATGCCGAGTAAAGATACCACCCAGTATAGAGTAACGAACATCACAAGACCGGTGAAAACAATCGTTGGATATAAACTTATTTTGGTGATGAACGCGAAAAAAGCCTCTTGCATTACGCGGGTTCTCCCTTTGTGAACCTAATCTTCTATTTGTAATAACCTACTACAAAAGCTGAGGCACTTCACTTAATATTTATAAACTTATGTTGTTTTACAAATAAGTTTATATACATATCACGGCATGAGACATACTTCTCTAACGACCCCATATCGGTGAGCGCACGACTCCACCATTTTGACCACTAATGGCATAGCTGGTATTGCCTGACAGCGAATGGATAACTAGACTACCACCATTTTGGCTTGCTGCTTGCCCGCCCACATTCAAGTGGCGAGTTGGATAGACGGCATAATTGCCAGAGGGAGATAGACGTGCGGGTTCATCAAGCCCTGTTTCTGCCAAGTTGACCACTTGCCCAGTCATCAAGGTCATGACAGCCGCCTTGCGACCATTTAGATAAGCCATACGCTGACCATCTAAGCTAAGCTGAGGACTGGCCACATACCCATTTGTTGATACAGTTGTCGCATTGCCCGTAGCGAAGTCATAACGATAAATTCGCGGTCGTCCAGCACGGACTTTATCACTGGTATAGACAAAGCTCTTGCCATCGGCAGCATAACTGGGCTGTACCTCTGTACTCGGCAGAGTCGTTAACTGCTGGGTATTACCATCACTCAGACGCATCTTATAGATATCAGCATTACCACCGACAGTAGAGCTATAGAGCAAATCTTGACCATCGGGTGAAAATGACGCTGACATATTGCTGCCTTCAGCATTTACCACTAGGTTGCGCGTATTGCTACTACGATCATAAATATAAATTTTGGGATGCTCACGCGGGGCTTGTTTGCTATAGGCAAGCAGTTGTCCGTCTGCCGACCATGCTGGCGCATAGATATAGCCATTAAGCTGATCAATTAGCTGACGAGCGCTACCGTCAGGACGAATGCTATAGAGGGTCGATACTTTTGCCGTACCTGCGCCCTGCTCTTCTACATAGGCAATGTATCCTCGGCGATCAATCACTGGCATACGTGCAGTCAGCGGATTGGTCTCGACTGTACTGGTTGGCTTTTTTACTGAGGTATTAGGTAATGTCTGACAGCCAGTGAGGACGGTAACTATAGCTATCGTAGTAATGACTTTTATGGTTTCAAACATAGAGTGGTATCCAATAGATCCTAATGATAAAAGTATGGTGAATAATTAAAAAACTATCGTCACTATTGCAGACTCAACGCCATAGATAATATCTTACGATATCAAAGGTATTATAGGGTTATGGTTCTAGTGTAGCCTAAACTGAGTCAAACTTTGGATAAAAAAATGCCCCACTTGATAGCGAGGCATTTTGCGTTTCGAGAAAAGCAACTTCAAATAAGCAACTTCAAATAAGCAACTTCAAATAAGCAATTTTAAATGATTAGTTTTAAATGATTAGTTTTAAATGATTAGTTTTAAATGAGTAACTTCAGACAAGTAACTCTAATTGCTTAAGTTCACGAACCAGTCAAACTGTTTACTCAATCATTAAGCTACTTCGCAACGGCCTTAAAATAAGCGACTTGATCATCGTTTTTGATAGTCAAAATAGGTACATTGTTGGCATTCTTACTAAGGCTATATTCACCTTTTACAGTAGCTAAGGCAGCAGTATCAAAGCTGGCTTGCGGTTCAGGACATGCCATCATAGTACTGATGCCGTTTTTAATCTCGACTTCACCATTTGCAACGCTATATCCAGCACCCATGTTATTACAGGTATTCATAAATGCCACGTAATCTCTACCGTTATCATTCATAAAACTCAACGTTAAAGGCTTGGCTGGGTCAAAAAATAATTGCGTTACTTTATCACCATTGCTACGTTTGGCATCAACGAGCTGCCAGTTGTGTGCTTGCAGAACATCTGCAGTGATTGGCTGATTGACTGGCGCAGGCAAGTTCGTCGTCTGACAACCCGCAGCAAGCGTACCAACTGCCAATGTCGCGGCCATCATTACTTTAGTCATGTTCTTCATATCAATTCCTAGCTTTATTGCATCCGATACTTTTACTAAACACACTATCTGCATGAGCCATCAGCGCTGATAGACAAGTGATAAGCTCTCATAGGTATAGTAAAAGCTCGGACTTATTATGATTCATTTATTGTTTTATTTAATGCTCTAAACAATGGCAATATTGTGCATGACTCACAGGGAGGTGTCATCATAAACTGGGTAGTTATTCGGAATGCATTTTGTACTACTTTGCAAATATCTGACTACTTGCTCTTGCCAGTACCTAAATGAGCTGCTAACTATAATCTTGCTTACTTTATCTATCCGTATCAACGATGGTTATTGACGATAGCTAGTGACGATAGCTAGTGACGATAACTATTGACGATAACTATTGACGGCAATTATGGATTATTCACAGCTTGCTGACGTTGCAATGCCGCATAACCATCTAAACGCTTACGTTCAGTGTCATTAAATAGTTGCTGTTCAAGCTGATTGATTTGAATTTGCGCTTGAGCTGTATCAACACCTTGGCTTAATAAGCGATTCTTTTGAGTTTCATACTGGGTGAAGCGTTGGTCAAAATTAGCATCGTCTTGATCTACTTGTGCCAGCTTTTCTGCTGCTGGTGCGCCTACTAGCTCTCGGCGCATATTATATAACTCCTCAGGCGTTGCACCACGAGCTTTCATCTGTTCAGTGCGAGTCATCAACTCGCTAATATTGGCTTGTTGGATGATATTGCTTTTAGTCGCATTCTCTGGCAATCGACTGATATAGTCCTGACGGGCAGCTTGTTTTTGTGCATCGGACATCTGCTTATTTTGGTCAATTCTGACCATCTCTATACTATAATTATCGTAATCATCCTCTGCGCCAAAAAATGCTGTAATGGTTGGCTTATCAAAGTACTGCTGACGTAGATTAGCGATATCTTGTTTTTGCTGGGCAACTGCGTTCAAATCCAGCTCACCACTTTTGGTCGCCTGTAATTGCAGATTACCATAGCGCTTCTCTATCTCAGGAAGTGCTTTAAGGTAAGCAACATATTGATTAAAAATAGTGACTGCTTGACTAGCGGCAGGCTCTGGTGTGTGATGGCGAATATAACTCTCCACACGGGCAAATATAACCGCTTCTTCTTCCTCACCTAGGGCGGATAAAAAATAATCAAACAAACGCCGCAGACCTTCAGTGATGACCAACTGTTTATTTTCATCGATGATGATTTCACCATCAATTTGGGTGCCCTTTAATGAGCGTGGTAAATTTTCTAATCCTGTGACAAATTGAGACTGGCTGGGTATCGTTGTCGCTTTTACGACTTGTCCCACAGCCAACTCAGTTATCATTGACTCGCTACTCTCATTATCGGAGACGGAGGATTTGATTGAAGCTGAATTTACATCGTTACTAGGCTTGAACCACAAAATAACCGCCGCTGTGGCTATGATAACCACGGCGATGATAGCAATTGTTGCATAGGCTGGACGGCGGTTATTTGACATAAACGATATTTCTCAATCAATGAGCATTATTATTTTGTAGTTCAGCTTATAGGTTGGCGTTTTTCAGACGGTTTACCTGGGTACGATAGATAGATTTTGGCTCAGACTCTCCCCATGCCGTCAGACCCAAGACTTGATCGGCGGAATCCAAATGGTTCATTCTATAATTATCACGAATCACATAGCCAAGACGACTTGAGCAGGCAGATACCAAACCATCATTAGACTCGCCAGCAAACGGTACACCCGTTACTGCCAATATATAATCACTAGGATCAAGTACGCTCGTTATTTGTCCAACACCACTAAATGAATAGTATTTGATGCCATTGGCAGCAGTGCTGGTCGGTTGACCACAATAACTGGTTGGCATGGCAGCAGGGAATTTAGCGTTAAATTGAGCAGCACCATCGGTCGATAGCGCCATCAATGTTTGCCAGCCATCTTGTTCTTGAATCTCTGAAAAGCTGATACCAGAGCCGATATCTGTAAAGCCACCAATCAAATTAAACAGCCCTGCTACTAACTCTGTGGTGATGTTTGACGGGCTTCCAGTATTGTTATTTGGCTCAAGCGTATTTTTGACAAAATCTGCCGTTTTTGACCCTTGCTCTGGACTTGATACTGCTGTCACTGACGCCACATATTTTGGCGCAACACCAGCGACATAACGGATGTCTATACCGCCTTGACTGTGCCCAAATAGATTGACTTTAGATTTGCCTGAAATGGCAGTGATGGTCTTGACCTGTTGTAGCAGCTGCTCTCCACGAATCTCACTGTTATTGACGGCTGATGTTTTAGTGGTATATACCTCTGAGCCACCTTTCATCAACTCTCCAGGTATTCCATTAAAGTAATCAACGAGCCCAAACATCGTAGTGAAGCCACCAAGTCCATGAGCCATGACGACCGGATACTGAGTTTTAGTGTAGCTCGAGGTGAAGTATTTACTATCAACCAGCTTGCAACCGTTGGCATTAGCACAGTTATAATACTGTCCAGCTGCTTGAGCAGATGTGGTTTGCAAGGTCATCAGGAGGATACCGGCAGCGATAGCACCGAGTGAAGGTAAAAATGCGCTGGGCGTGACAGCTGCAGCAAAAGAGGTCTTTAGAGTCATAACAACATCCTTGTCATCAATAATTTTGGTTATCTTTACCTCCCAAAAGGGTAAAGATTGCTGCTAATCCCTTTAGCAGACAAAATTACATTACTTATATATTCTGTAACATTCAACTAATTTGTCAAAATATGAATATATTATCGTGACTGAACAGTCATAACTGCCCTTTTTTGGCTGTAAAGCAATTATTTTCAATGATAATGATAGGTACACTATCACTTAACGTAAAAGTGTCACTAGTACGTTTATGGTATAATCTATCTACAATGAACCCATAATTATAAGATATACGATGATGACTAAAAAATCCCTTATCCAGTCTCCAGAAGCCATAGAAAAAATGCGTGTGGCCGGTAAACTCGCTAGTGATGTCCTTGTCATGCTCGACGAGCATGTCAAAGTGGGCGTCAGTACCGAAGCACTTAATCAGATTGCCCATGACTATATTGTTAATGTGCAGCAGGCTATCCCTGCCCCACTTAATTATAATGGTTTTCCAAAATCTATCTGTACCTCAGTCAACCATGTTGTCTGTCACGGTATCCCAACTGAAAACAAGCTGCTGAAAGATGGTGATATTATCAACATCGACGTGACTGTTATCAAAGATGGCTACTATGGCGATACCTCAAAGATGTGGATCGTCGGCAACGGCTCTATCATGGCACAGCGTATTTGCAAAGTGGCACAAGATGCTCTTTATGCAGGTATGAGCGTGGTCAAGAACGGTGCTCGCTTAGGTGATGTCGGTGCTGCTATTCAGGCCGTTGTCGAGCCTGAGCGCTTTAGTATCGTTCGCGAGTTCTGTGGTCATGGTATCAGTGATGAATTCCACCACGAGCCACAAGTCATGCACTATGGCAAAAAAGGCACTGGTTTTGAGCTAAAAACAGGTATGACGTTTACCATCGAGCCTATGATTAACCAAGGCACGTGGCAGACTAAGATTTTGCCTGATGAGTGGACGGCGATTACTAAAGACCGCAAATTGTCTGCTCAATGGGAGCACACCATGGTCGTAACAGACAATGGCTGTGAGGTATTTACTACTCGCCCCGAAGAAGATTTAAGTTTTTTGACGCAGTAGTACAATCAAAGATCGCTTAGGCGGTCTTTTTTTGGTCTTTAATTAGGGCATATTGAGTATTGTGCTTATAGGCGCTTTGTCTTTATACTCAGATGACCTAATAACTTCTATTGATATACTTATCAGCACTTTTATTGATAATTGCTATTCGTGACTTTTATTAGCCATCGTCATATTAGATGCCCAATAGCGCTCAGCTCAAACGTTCTATTTCTAAACTCTTAACTGGATAACACTCATGTTTAATTGTGATATCGCCTCTGTTGATTTGACGCCTTTACCGATACTACCAAGTGAGGTGGCGACAGACTCATCCCCACTGTCAGCCAAAAATGTGACAGACAAGAATCTGCTTGGCATTCCTGAATGGTTGGCCCAAATCAATGACGATATCAGCCGCTCATTAGAACGTGGTACTAACATTCGCCAACTGGTTGCAGCACGTGCTTGCGCTATCGATAGCCTATTGATTGCGTTGTTTAAATGGTTTGAATTGGATAAGACTGATTTGGCGTTTTTTGCGACTGGTGGCTACGGGCGCGGCGAGCTATCGCTCTACTCAGACATTGATATTTTGCTTCTGTCTCCTGGTGAGATAGGTACTGATGCCAGTAGCAAAATCGACAAACTGGTCGCTCTACTATGGGACATAGGACTAGAGCCTGCACTCTCCGTACGTAGTGTTAATGATGCGCTAGAGGCCGCGCTTGACCATACGATTGCTAGTGCTCAGCTAGAGGCTCGACTCCTAATCGGTAACGAAGCATTGCAAGACATGCCCGCTCAAATCGTTAATAAACAGTGGTCTCCGCGCGCATTTTTTGATGTAAAAATGGAAGAATCCAAAGCGCGTTACTTGCAGCACAATGCCACCGAATACAACCTTGAACCCAATATCAAAACAGCACCAGGCGGGCTACGTGATATCCATATCATCGGCTGGGTCACCAAGCGTTATTTTCGCGTGAGCAAGCTATATGATTTAGTGCAACAGAACTTTTTGACCGAAAAAGAATTTGATGAGCTGAATTTTGCCGAAGGGTATTTATGGCAAATTCGTCATTACTTACATGTACTGACTGGCCGTAACGAAAACAAGCTGTTGTTTGATTATCAGCGTGAGATTGCTCAGCTAATGGGCTACGAGACCCAGCCTGATGACCAGCCTAATGCTGCGGTCGAACGGTTTATGCGCGACTACTATCGCTGTGCGATGCAGATATCAACGCTGTCTGAGATGCTGACCAATCATTATTATGAAACGATCATAGAGCCGCAGCTGCCTGACGATGAACGTCCAAAAAAACAGCCTATAAATGCGCGATTCAACCGTATTGGCAATCAGATTGCCATTGCGCATCATCGAGTTTTTGCACAGCACCCAGAGTCTATCTTAGAGATGTTTTTATTGATGGGTCAGCATGGCATCGATAAAGTTCGCACCCATACTTTGCGCGCACTCAAAATTGCCGCACGCGGCATCGATCAGATATATAGAGACAACCCTACTCACAAAGCGTTGTTTTTATCGAATCTAAAAGAACAGAATTACCTGTTCCATCGTCTACGTACCATGAATCGCTATGGAGTATTAGGTAACTACATTCCTGCTTTTGCGCAAGTCACTGGCCTTATGCAATATGACTTGTTCCATCGATATACGGTAGACGCGCATACCTTGTTTTTGATTAGAATTTTGCATCGATTTACAGATCCAACCTTTCAAGAAGATTTTCCGCTAGTCAGCTCTATCTTTCAGCGTATCGAGCGTAAAGAGATTTTGGTACTGGCAGCGATGTTCCATGATATTGCTAAAGGCCGTGGCGGTGACCATAGTGAGCTTGGTCAAACTGAATCGATTGAGTTTTGCTTATCGCATGGTATGAGCTTGGCTGATGCGAATTTAGTAGGCTGGCTCACGCGCTATCACCTTCTTATGTCGATTACTGCACAGAAAAAAGATATCTCAGACCCTGAAGTGGTGACTATTTTCTCTGATCTCATCGGTAACGTGACTCATCTAAACCATCTGTATGTACTGACGGTGGCTGATATGAATGCGACTAACCCACAGCTATGGAACAGCTGGCGGGCGACCCTCATGAAACAGCTATACTCACAAACTCGGCGCATCTTGCGCGCTGATATCGATGCGCCTACCAATCGTCAAGATATGATTAGCGCCACACGCAAGCAAGCGTTGACGATGCTAGATAATGTCAACAACCAACATATGAATCGCGATGAAGTATTGCGTCTGTGGGATGACTTGGGCGATGAGTATTTCTTGCGAGAGATTGCAGAAGATATCTTATGGCATACCGAAGCTATTTTGAATCACCCACCAATTGGATTGGCTTCTAATGCTGACAGTCCACCGTTGGTCGTTTTGCGTGAGCATCGCGAATTGGCGCTTGATGCGGTACAGGTCTTTGTTTACACCCAAGATCAGATGAATCTATTTGCTGTTACCATGGCAGTGTTTGATCAGATGAATCTCGACGTTTTAGATGCACGTATTATCACAGCGACCCGTGACTTTGCTTTGGATTCTTATGTATTGCTAGATCCTAGTGGCACATTGCTAGTCGATGAGGAGAGCCAACAAGAGCTAAAACAACGCTTAATTGACTCGTTCAAAGACCCTACTGTGCTTAAACTGACGAACAAGCGTATGCCGCGTCAATTGAGACACTTTGAAGTGAAAACAGTGATTAACTTCGAATTCAATGAAGCATCAGATCAGCACATCATGAGCTTAGAAACGCTTGATCAGCCAGGGCTACTGGCGCGAGTTGGGCAAGTATTTTTGCAAGAGCAAATCGAAGTACATGCTGCGCGTATTACTACTCTAGGTGAGCGTGCTGAGGATATGTTTTATATCAGTGATCAAAACGATAAGCCACTCTCACCTGATAGACTGGAAGCATTAAAGGAAGCGCTATTAGCCAGTCTTACCGTTCAGAAAGAGCATAATAGCGTAATCTATTTTTGATACGGCTAGATAGTTTTGGTTAGCCATTATTTTGAATATTAACTAGCAAAAGTAGTCTGATAGTCATCATAGAAGTACGTTTTATAACGTACTTCTATAAGTTATCTCGCTAGCATGTTCGTTCAATTCATCGTCAGCAAGATCTGGCGGCAAAACACCTACTTCAAGTGGCTGCTGCTCCATGATTAATCGTCCAGCATCGACTTCTTTTTGTAGCAAACATTGCAAGCTTGCTAAGTGAAACTGTCCATCTAGATAATCGTCTAATGCTTCTAAAGAAATAGGCGATTTGGCATGTACATCAGGATACAGACTATCTTCTGCCAAAATAATCATCTCATTGAGCGCCTCTTCGCGCATCAGCTCATCGTTGTCTATCTTGCGCTGTAGTTTGTTTGCCAACTGGCCTTTAGCAGCAAGTGCACTGACAAAAAATATGGTCTGTATCACAAACAAAGAGACGTACTGCCATAGCGGTAATGAGATGCCAAACATATTATTGAGCAGCATCAAGGCCATTGCCACTACCACGTAGCCGACCAATTGCCACAACAGCCACATAATTAGGCTGTTTTCACCATACCAAAACATTTTCTTTTCTTGACGCTCAATCAGTTGTTGGCGCGCTTGCCACCAGCTCTGTTCACGCTCTTTGAGCAGCTTATACAGGTTAGAGCGCTGCAAACTGTTATCAAGTTTTTCATTATTGATATCTTTAGCGATGAGATCATCATTATTTAGCACACTAGACATATCAAACTATCCTTAAAACGATCTACCACGTTTGTGATGTAGTCATTTTTTATATTGTTATAGGTTATAAATTATGAAAGGTTCAAAAGACTTTTGAGCGACTACCTATTCGGTAGTCATACAATAAAAAGCTTACGCTTGGTAAATGCCTATTCACGATATAAGAAGAAAAGGACAAAAAATTAGAGAAGTGCTACACTGCTCTAATGTAAATTTTCTTTATAACTTTATTATTAATTGTCTATTATAGTTATCACACTTATGAATCACAACTTAAAGCATCTACATCCTTATCCATTCGCCAAGATGGCAACATTACTTGCCGATAGCAAGCCTGCCAACGGTTACAGCGAAATAAAGCTCGGTATTGGTGAGCCAAAACATGAGCCCCCTGCATTTGTGCTGGACGTCCTACGCGAAAACTTGGACAAAATAAGTCGTTATCCGACTACAAACGGTATGTTTGAGCTGCGCCAAACCATCGCCCATTGGTTAGAGAAACGGTTTTTTCTAAATCACGTTGATGCCAATACTCAAGTATTACCAGTAATGGGCACACGTGAAGCGATTTTTAGCTTCGTACAAGCGGTCGTTGATCATGATGTAGCTGACAAAGAGAGCAATTCTTTAGCGTCTGATACATCGCCTACGGTTGTCATGCCCAACCCGTTTTATCAGATATATGAAGGCGCAGCGATACTGGCACAGGCAACGCCTTACTTTGTCCCTTGTACATCAGATAATGGCTATAAAGGTGACTATCGCGCGGTGCCAAAAGACGTCTGGACGCGTACACAGCTATTGTTTGTCTGTAGTCCAAACAATCCAACAGGCTCTGTCATGACAATGGATGACTGGGAATACCTCATTCGTCTATCAGATCAGTACGGTTTTATTATTGCCAGTGACGAGTGTTATAGCGAACTGTATTTTGATACAGCTCCGATTGGATTGCTTCAAGCCTGTGCGGCCCTTGGTCGCCGTGATTTCAAAAACTGTATTGTGTTCCACTCTCTATCCAAACGTTCAAACTTACCAGGTTTGCGCTCTGGGTTTGTGGCTGGTAATGCCAAAATTTTGCAGGCTTATTTGCAATATCGTACTTACCAAGGTTGTGCGATGCCGATACCTCATCAGCTCGCCTCTATCGCTGCGTGGCAAGACGAAAAACACGTCGCTCATAATCGAGCGCTATATCAAGAAAAGTTTGCCCTATGGATGTCTGAGCTTGGTGAGTTGCTAGAGTTACGCATGCCTGATGCTGGGTTTTACTTCTGGGTCAAAGTACCTGAGCAGTTCGATGGTGATGATGAAATCTTTGTCAAAGCGTTGTATGAGCAAGCCAATATTCATGCATTGGCAGGACGCTATTTGTCACGTGAAGTTGATGGTCACAATCCTGGACAAAGTTATGTGCGTATCGCTTTGGTCGCCAGTGTCGATGAGAGCCGAGAAGCAATCAGTCGTATCCGCAGCCTACTAAACACTTAGAGCTAATTAGAAAAATCTACTGTAGCTGGGATAAATGACGCAGTAGCAAAAAGCTTTCAATAATCCTATTTATATTGTGGTTATTGGAGGCTTTCTGTTTTATTAATGCTATAGTAAAGTCTCTACCGAAAATATGCCATCAAGGATGATGCCATGCCCCATCTTGACTTTAGCCAACCGCCCTTTGATGTATTGAGCTTAGCCGAGCGTCAAAGCATTAGAAAAAACACCCAAATACGCTACCTTGCCAAAAACGAGAGCTTGCCTGTAGAAGAACTGCAATGTCTATATGTCGTCATCAAAGGGCAGATCGAGCAATCACTAGATGGTGAATTTGTCGCGTCCTATGTAGGTAGCAATCACGCTGACGGTCTTAATAATAACGATTGGTTTGATAGTCGCCGCCTACCTGAATCACTTGCCAAGGATAATCAGCTAGAGCCTGAAAGTACGTCCATACAGCCCTATCAATTCCGAGCTAATGAAGAGACGTTACTGCTCCAAGTCGCTGGTGATGCTATCGATAAAATCAGTGCACAAAATCATCTGGTACGCCAAATGCTATCAGACAAACTGCCTGAACGATTAAAAGCATTGCGCCAACGACGTCATAATAAAACGCTAGATCCTGCAAGCTATACTAACCAACAAGAAGTACAGCAAATTATGCTGCAGCCAGTGATAGATGTTCATCTATTACCAGTCCATATCGTCGATGCCAATGACAGCTTGTACGAAGCGGCCCGCATCATGACCAAAGCTGGACTAAAACATGTGCTGGTCCGGTCGCTACATAGCTTAGAGGGTTTAAATGAAGTAAATAGTTTAAATGGTTCGGATAGCTCACAAACAGCGCAATATGAGACAGGATTACTCTTAGGGATTCTGACCGATACTGATATTTGTCGCGCGGTAAGTGATAAACAAGATCCTGCTACTACTCTTTGCCAGCGCTATGCAAATTTTAATCTCCGTACCATCAAAGCCAGTGATGAGATTGGCGATGCGCTGCTGACCATGACTCGCTATCGTATTCATAGACTGCCAGTTATTGATAAGAGTGGCGATGTCGTCGGTGTGCTTGGGCAAAGCGATATGCTCGCTCACATTGGCCATCATTCACAGCTCATTAGTATTCAAATCGAACAAGCACAGGACTTATCGAGCCTAGATACCGCTGTTGAGCTGATCGGTCGCTATATTCGAGCACAGCATCACAATGGTGTCAAAATCGGCAATATCAGTCGTATGGTACAGACGCTAAATGCGCAGGTGTTTACCAAACTATGGCAGCTAATCGTACCTGATGAAGTGATGGCCAATACCTGCCTTATTGTTATGGGTTCAGAAGGGCGCGGTGAGCAAATCATGCGTACCGATCAGGACAATGCGCTCATCATTCGTGATGGCTATACGCATCCTGATCTAGCACAGTTTGCTGATACTTTTAATAGCCATTTAGCAACGCTTGGCTACCCACTGTGTGATGGTAATATCATGATGACCAATCCTATGTGGCGACAACCGCTCAAGCAATTCACTGCGCAAATTGGCCTATGGTTTAGGAACTCTGACCCGATGCATGGTATTTACTTGTCTGCGATACTAGATGGTGAATACGTCTGCGGCGATGAGTCACTGCTGACTCAAGTACGTCAGCATTTAAAGCTTGCTCATCAACAAGCAGACTCTATGTTTGTCAGGCAGTTTGCACGGGCAGCGCTACAGTTTGGTGATGTTAATCAATGGTGGCAAAAGTTTGTACCTTTACTAGGCGGTAAATCAGCATCATCTGATATTGACCTAAAAAAAGCTGGTATCTTTCCCTTGGTTCATGGTATCCGCACTTTAGCATTAGAAAACAATGTGCTCGACGTGCCTAGTACCAAGGCGCGTTTAAAGGCCTTGGTGCAGATTGACGCTATGACTCAAGAACGCGCCGATACTTTGCTTGAAGCCTTAGAGTTTTTTATGGCGCAGCGCTTATCTGTGGCGCTCTCAACCGACGATAAGCATGCACGGCAAGTGGATCCAACGACTTTGACTGCGCTTGAACGTGACCTACTAAAAGAGTGTCTGGCCGTGGTCAAAAGCTTTAAAAACCAATTACGTCAACACTATCAGTTAGAAATCGCATAAATGTGGCAGTCTTAATACAGAGACTCCATGGATAGAAAAATTCTATAAATACAAAAATAGCATAGATGGATGAGCAATCAATATGAGCTGGTTACAGCAGTTATCTTGCGCTTGGCAAAAGACGCAATTGCAGCGTCCAGAGTTGGCCTCAATGTTTACGACACCTTCGGCTGAGCAGTGGGTGGCGATTGACTGCGAAATGACAGGATTGAACCCCAAGAAGCATCACCTGCTGTCTGTAGCAGCGATACATATTAATGGCAATACCATCGACACAGGTAATGGCATGCATTTGGTTTGCAGACCTCCTGTGATGCCAGACCGCGACACTATTGTCATTCATGGCTTGCGTACCGCCGACGTTGAACATGGCATGAGTTACGATGACATGTTGGCCCTACTACTACCATTCATAGGTAATCGACCAATTATTGGATTCTGTACACAGCTAGACATGGCTTTTTTGAATCCATTGGTCAAACGCTATATGGGAACCTCGCTACCAAACGAAGTCATAGATTTGCGTCACCTTTACAGTCGGCGTATCAGCGGACATACACAAGGGCTCTCTAACCAAGCCCAACATCTAAATCGTATCCTAGCCCATTACAACATTCCTGAACTGGGCGCGCATGATGCTTATAACGATGCTGTCATGACGGCGATGGCTTTTTTGCATGTGCGTTAGCAGTAAAGCATGCTCTCAGTTCAATCGATAGTTAGAATTAGTTATCTAAATAAGGGCGTCGTTATTGCTAAAATTGTGCTTCTGACATCGTGTGCGAAAACAGCAACTCATGTTACCATAGGCTGTTTTTTCCACCTGATGAAAAATGCTCATGCGATACCCTTCTAAACGCCGTCATTACTCTACTGCTGCAACCAAAACCACCACGCTTTGTCGCCATTTGCGACCGTTAGACGGGCTTAATAAACGTCTATCTAGGTTAGCGTTATTGGCAACGGTTATAGTCGCACCGATACATGCTCAAGCCGTTTTACCAGCAGCCATTCAAAAAGCCTTGGCACGTGCCGATTTGACAGAAGCGGATATCAGTATCGTTATTACACCTGTGGGTGACAAGGCTGCTAGCCGTCTGCCTGCTCCTATTCAAGTCATTGATAGTGATGAACCTGACAGCCAATCTGCATCTACTATAGTATCTGAGCACCCAACTACAGACACCTCTACGGATACAAGTAGCAGCGACCCGAGCCACCAGAGCGCCTTAGTTACCATAGAGCAGCGCACCATTGAAAAGCACGAGCAAAAAATACATGCTTATACCGATGACCCTTATACTTATCAGAGCGTAGAGAGCATTCCAACAGTCATCCCTGATGAATCTCAGCATACGCTTACTCAGAACACCAAAGAACAAGATACTGCGAGCAATAATAAAACCTCTATAAAGATTTCATTTTCGCCTTTGCTGGATCACCAGTCTGACATCCCTCGTACGCCTGCCAGCACCATGAAACTTGTGCCTAGCTTTATCGCTTTGGACACTTTAGGGGCCGATTTTGTGTGGCATACACGGGTTTATCACACAGGTATTGTCATCGGCAACCGTCTACATGGTGACTTGATTATTCAAGGTAGTGGCGACCCAAAAATGACCCACGAGCGCTTAAAGCAGTTACTGTATAAAGTGCAAGCATCAGGTATTCGTCATATCGATGGTGACATCATCGTCGACAGCACGGTTTTTAATAATGTTAGTAAAGACCCTGCCGTCTTTGATAACTCACCTCTACGCCCTTATAACGCCAGCCCAGATGGGTTTTTGGTTAACTTTAGCACCATTGGTATCAAAACTTACCCTCAAGATAATGGTCAAGCAAGTATGACCTATAAGCCGCGGTTAGCCAACTATCAGCTGCCTGCTACAATCAATACCCGTGCAGCCAGTTGTGGGCAAGCAAACTATAGCCTAGCGCCGCAGTGGCGAAATACGCAGCTTGTGTTAAATGCCAGTCTGCCAGAGAGCTGCGGCGAGCATGTTTTTTACGTGGCGTATCCCAATGCCAAAGAGTTTGCTGCACACGTCATCGCTGCCAAATGGCAAGCGTTGGGGAATACTTTGAGTGGGCAGGTAATCTCACAAGAAACCCCTTATGATATGACCAAGACGACAAAACGAGCGCACGGCCTTACGGCTATCGCGATGTCTCCTCTACCTATGGTCAGCTATCCGTCGTTGAATTTAACCGAGCAGATTCATGACATTAACCACTTCTCAAACAATGTCATGGCTGAGCAAGTGGCGTTATCTATAGGCGCTTACGATAAAGAAAGGCTGACTCATTCAATACCTGCTAGCATAACTGCGACTAGTCCAAGCAGTCATGAAGTCAAAGCTAGTAATGAAGTCAAAGCTAGTAATGAGATGGATAATAAAGTAGCGGCTGTTAAATCTAGTGGTAAAAAGGCTGATAGCTTATATCAGTTTGGTAAACCTGCTACGACAGACTATCCCGCAGCCTTACAAACCATCAATCAATGGTGGCAAACCAATCTCAGTACACCGCCACCCCATTTGACCAATGGCTCAGGACTTTGCCGCGAGTGTACAATCACCGCAGCCAACCTAAGCGAGCTACTGACTTATGCTTATAGTCGACCAAATTTTGATGCCTATGTCGATTCGTTAGGTGTCGCTGGGGTTAGTGGCACTATTGCCGCTCATGGCGATCGCTTGCCTGAATCTGCAGCCACTGGCCGCGCATGGATAAAAACTGGCACGTTAAATAACGTCACTTCAATGGCAGGTTACGTCAAAGGGCTGTCAGGACAGGATTATGTTGTCGTCGGTATAATCAATACTGATCAAGCATTAAATCCTTATGCAGCGCGACCTGTATTAGATGCCATGCTCGACTGGACGGCACAGCGTTGATATTTTAATTAACGCTTTAAGACGTTGTATCATCCATACTCTATTTTTTACCTTTATAAAGGTTAGCTTATGTCACGCCAGACAACCAGTCTTAACAAACCCCAAACGCTTGTACAAGTGCAGCCCAAACTGGCTCGATATGTCGGTTTTTTTGCGATTGGATACACGCTTGCCAGTACCATATTTATGATGATACAGACCAAACTTGCGCTCAATCCACAACTGGTCATGGTGGTTTCTATTATCGTGGGTGCTTATATCGCTGTCAGTAAATTTATCAAACATCAGAAGCGAGCATTAGCACGAGATGAGATTAATAAGTTGATGTTTGGTGGGGTTATGATTGTCTGGATGCTGACGGTCATTTATTTTTCAGCCATCTGGTTTTGGCTGTTTGATACGATAAGCCGTGAGGTCCTGTTCGAGATGGCGATGCAGCGTCCACTGCCCTTGCTTTCATCACTAATGCTAATGCTGGTTCTCACTCTAGTCAGTGCGCGAATCAGTCTATGGTCTATCAATAGACTATTAGACCCTATACGCAAATCAACGTAAGTACAAACCATCATCCACAAGGTGCTACAAAGTTTTCCCCTGCTAATGCGTAAAATCCGTTAGGCTAAGTTTAGGGCGTGCCATTATTTTAGGAATAGTACTAAAAATGAGACAAAGTAAGACGCGCCCTAGTAAGTAAAGTTTTAGTGATGACTTGTTTTACCTTTATAATAGGAGCGAACATTATGGACATGATCTTTTTTGACAACGTAGACAAGCTTGGTCGTATTGTTTTAACGACTGTTATGGTTTACGTGTTGATCGTGACAGTTACCAAAATCTCTGGCAAACGCTCGACGTCGCAGCTTAACAACTTCGATTGGATCGTGACGGTCATGATCGGCTCGTTAGGTGCCAGTACGATTTTGCTCAAAGACATCCCCTTTGTTGAAGGGGTGTCGTCTATTTTAGTATTGTACCTATTGCAATTTGTAGTGACCAAATATGCGTCTGTTTCACCGCAATTTAGTAACTTTATTTTATCAGAGCCGCGTATCGTTTTTTATCAAGGACAGTTTTTGCCAGATGCCATGCGTGATGAGCGCTTGACGCGTCAAGAAATCGAATGTGCCATGCGTACTGAAGGGATTAATAGTTTTGATGATGTCGAGGCCATTGTCTTTGAGTCTGATGCCAAGCTGACTGTCATTCCAAAGCCAAGCCAAAGTGATAAGAGCGATGATGATCAAAACACGAATAGCAACGTATCAGAGACGATTAACCCTCTGATGTAAATTGCAGACAATAAACAACGAACGATACAACTATTAAGAACACGGCCTAGTAAGCTTGAATTTAATTATCGAGATGGTAAGCATTATGAAAGTAAGGATTTTGACCGTTGGCAATAAAATGCCTAGCTGGGTACAGACAGGTTTTGACGAGTATTACAAACGCATTCAACCGATGCTAAGCACAGAAATTGTCGAGATTGCGGCAGCCAAGCGGGCAAAAAACCCTTCAGATGCTAATTTGGCACAGTACCGTGAGCAGGAAGGTCAGGCTATATTAGCCGCTCATAATGCATCAAGCCGAGAGCAATTGTGGGTATTAGATGTCAAAGGCAAGATGATTTCGACAGAAGGACTGGCTGATAAACTCGCTGATGGTATGCTGCAAGGCGATGATATTGCCTTGGTCATCGGCGGTGCAGATGGTGTTTCGCCAGAAGTATTAGCAAAGGCTGATGCAAAGTTATCACTATCAGCACTGACATTGCCGCATCCATTAGTTCGCGTCGTACTTATGGAGCAATTGTATCGCGCGATGAGTATCAATAATAATCATCCTTATCACCGTGGTAATTAGATAAAATCCCAATCTATTTTTTTGATTTAAAACATCAACCCTAAAATAGATTGAAATACTGGCGCACGCCCTAATAAATGCAACATGAAATATCCAAAACGTGCGACACCCAACGCCTCTAAGTCCTCTCATCAACGTGATGATCATCATAATGTGCAGACGCCTATCACAGCGGCTGCCGCATGGGAAAATACGTCTGGTGTAGCGACGAATACATCTAAGCTACCAGCGCTTTTTATCTCGCATGGCGCACCTACGCTTGCAATTGAGCAGTCTGCGACGACCAGTGCACTGGCACGTATCGGTCAAAACCTACCTAAGCCACGTGCCATCGTCATTATGTCAGCGCATTGGCAGTCAGCAAAGCTAGAGATTAGTAGTAATCCACAGCCAAAAACATGGCATGACTTTTCAGGATTTTCGCCTGAACTTTACGACATTCAGTACCCTGCTATAGGCCAGCCAGCATTGGCTGAGACACTTGCGCAGCAGCTAACCGCACGTGGTATCACTTGTAGTGTCAATCCAGTACGTGCCTGTGATCATGGTGTGTGGGCACCGCTCAGACATCTGTATCCAGAGGCAGATGTGCCTGTCGTACAGATATCACTGCCGCAACATTATGACAGTATTGCCTGCTATCAGTTAGGCGCACAATTGGCACATCTACGTGATGAACAAATCCTTGTCATCGGTTCAGGCAACATTACGCATAACTTACAAGCATTGCGCTGGGAAGCTGACAGCATCGATCAAGCAGCCAAAACGTTTAAGCAGTGGTTGCTACAGCAGCTCAAAATAGACATTCCCACGGCGCTCGATTGGCAGCAATACCCAGACTACAAAGACATTCATCCAAGTGATGAGCACTTGCTACCGCTGTTTTTTGCATTAGGTACTGGTCAGCGTGTCTCTGTCGTTCATCAAAGTATGGCCCATCATAGTTTGGGTATGGACATTTATCGCTTTGATTGAGTGCTAACAATCCAGACCATAGAATTCAATCCTACTTCTCAAAAGCGTGTTTGGTAAATAAACCTGCACGCTCCATCTCGCCCGCCACACTGAATAATGTCGCTTCATCATTCATACGCCCAATTAATTGCATACCAATCGGTAGGCCTTTTTTGCTCATACCAACGGGTACTGACATCGCGGGTAACCCTGTAACATTACCCAATAACGTAAAGCCCATCTTACCTAATACAGGGGCACTGAGCTTTTCTATCATGCCTGAGCTAAAGGCATATCTACCCATATTAAAGCCTTTATTCAGCACCTCGGCGCTACGCATCATCATCTCATCTATACGACTCGGCGGTAGCACACCATGCTTTACCGCAGGCGTGGGCACAGTCGGGCACAAAATCATATCGTAGTCTTCTAGCAATAGACCCGTCTGATACTGGCTATGATGCCAGCCATGTTTGGCATGTGCCAAATCAACCGCTGATAGCGAACGCCCAAGCAGTGCCATATTGTAGGTTTGTGGCTCTAGGTTTTTGACGTGGTCAACCCCAAACTCACGCTCGATATTATCAATCGTAAACGCCGTATGCGCGCAGACCACAACGATAAAGTCATGCCAAAACTGCTCGATATTGATGTTTGGCTCGGCTGGTACTACTTCATGACCCATAGACTCTAGTTGCTTAGCCGTTTGCTCAAGTACCGCTAGCACCTCTTTGTCCACTGTCGTATTGGCTATCAATGGCTGCTGATGCAAAGCGATTTTTAGCTTTCGCGGTGCACGCATTGCTGCTTGCAAAAACGTGCCCTCTGGTGGAGCAATAACGTAAGGCGCGCCAATCTCTGCTCCGCTAGTGGCATCTAGCATCGCTGCACTATCGCGTACTGAACGCGTAATCACATGGTCAGCCACGGCGCCTTCCCAGCCTTCACCAAGATTAGGACCCATTGGATTACGTCCACGGCTTGGCTTTAACCCAAACGTACCGCACCAAGCAGAGGGAAAACGTATCGAGCCGCCACCGTCACCACCGCCTGCCATCGGGACAATACCGCTCGCAACTGCTGCTGCACTGCCCCCTGACGAGCCGCCAGAGCTATAGCCTTTTTTGAAAGGATTATGAGTAGCACCATGCGCTTTTGGCTCAGTGGTAATAATCAGACCAAACTCAGGTGTGTTAGTCTTGCCAAAGGTATTAACGCCTGTCGCTTTCATCCGTTTGACGATTTCGCTATCTTTTTCTGAAATAATATTGACGCTGCGGCTACCCATCGTAATCGGCTCATCGGCGAAGCTAAATGATAAATCTTTTAGTAAATACGGCACGCCAGTAAATACACCTGAAGGCAACCCTGCCTGCGCGGCGTTGTAAGCGCGCTCATCAAAACGATGCACGATGGCATTTAGCTTAGGGTTGATTTGATTGGCTTGATGGACAGCAGCGTCTAGCAACTCTTTCGCGCTGACCTCACCTGAATTGACCAATGCCGCTAAGGCGAGCCCATCATACTGAGTATATTCTTTAAACATAACTAACCTTCCTTGGAGAGTAATTTTATTAAGACTGTGTAACACTCATATTTTCTAAAATTAATGACTATTTTTTCATAAACTACTGTCAGTTTAGTATAAAAAACTACGTCTAATATTTGATAAACGGACTCGTTAGTCATCTGGTCGATTTCGTCAACTAATGAACCAGTATGCGAATCTATTCTTCACGCCCTAGAGCGCATTTAATGATAATAAGAGCTTACTTCTAAACCTACAATTTATGAAAGTATTATTAAGTTTCTTCCATAAAAAAACGAGCCATTCTCATGACTCGCTTTTTCATTATTAACTTAATAATTAATCCTACATCAATAGTTCACGCTTGCCACTTTTACCCATCGAGCTGACCAATCCAGCTTCCTCCATAGAGTCGACAATACGCGCGGCACGGTTATAGCCGATGCTGAATTTACGCTGAATGCTTGAGGCAGACACTTTACGTGTTTCCATGATAAAGGCCACGGCATCATTATATAAATCATCATCTTCACCAGAGGCATTGGCTGTACTACCACCGCCTGGGCTAGACAATTCAAAATTGCCTGCCATATTATCAATATAATCAGGGGCGCCGCGCTCACGCCAAGCATCACAGACACGGTTAACTTCTTCGTCACTGACGTAAGCGCCATGCACACGATCCGGCTCGATCTGTCCTGGCCCTAAAAACAGCATATCGCCGTTGCCCAGCATGTCTTCTGCGCCGCCGCTATCCAAGATGGTACGCGAATCGACCTTTGAGTTCACACGGAGGGCGGCTCGCACTGGAATATTGGCTTTGATCAAACCGGTAATGACGTCGACTGACGGACGCTGAGTGGCGAGCATCAAATGAATACCAGCCGCGCGTGACTTTTGTGCCAACCGCGTGATCAGCTCTTCGGCCTGTTTACCGACCTGCATAATCATATCGGCGAACTCATCCGCGACAATGACAATCATGGGTAAGGTTTTTAGCTTGGGTGCTTGGCTAATACTGACGCTGTCATTCGGACGCCATAGAGGATCGAGCATTGGATTGCCTGATTTTTCCGCCGCGATGACCTTCTTATTGAACTCATTGAGCTTACGAACTTTTAGTAAGCTCATCAATTGATAGCGTCGTTCCATCTCAGCCACACACCATGACAAGCTACTGGCCGCTTCCGTCATATCGGTGACTACTGGCGTTAACAAATGTGGAATATCGTTATAGTTAGCAAGTTCAAGCTGCTTTGGATCAATCAAGATAAGACGCAGCTCATTGGGTGTATATTTGAGTAGCATCGATAGTAGCATCGAGTTGACCAATACTGATTTACCAGAACCTGTGGTACCAGCGACTAGCATATGCGGTGCACGCGCAAGGTCGGTAATGATTGGGTTACCACCGATGTCTTTACCCATCGCCATGCTAATCTGCGCTTTCGGGTCTTTGAACGTTTCGGTGTTGAGCAATTCAATCAAACGTACCATTTCACGTTTCTTGTTAGGTACTTCGATACCGATGTACGGTTTACCCGGAATTACTTCGACCACACGCAAAGAAGCCATCGATAGTGAACGCGCTAAATCACGCGAGATACCTGTCACTTTACTAGCCTTCACCCCAGCAGCCAACTCTACTTCAAAACGAGTGACGACGGGCCCTGGAATAGCATTAACCACAGAAGCCTTTACATTAAATTCTTGTAGCTTAATTTCTAATAACTCAGATAACTTTTCAAGCTCAGCCACAGTATAGCTAGGCTTGCGGTCGGGATCTGGCTTATCCAATATAGACACTTCTGGAATAGGCGTCAGGCTGCTGCGATAAGCTGCCGTTTGCATCGAGCGTGACTTTTGACTAAAAGCTGCGTCATCACTAATATGCGGCATGACCGGTACATTGATGTCGTCATCACTGTCGTCCTCTGGCATCATATCAGTGATATGGTTGCTACTATCGCCCTCTGGGACAGCAAAACTAACAGATGGTTGCACGGGCGCTTTCGGCTCAGGCTGTACATTTGAGGCTGGGCTAGTCACTCCCACCGTTGGCGCTGCTTTTGGATTGGCAGGAGGCGTATTGGTTGGTGTCATGTCTGAAACGTCTGGCACATCTGGCAATGCAGGCTCAGTCTTTACTGTTATTGGAGCAACTTCAGGCTCAGGGGCTACTGCTATTTTTTCAGTATGTGGCAACTCTACAGGCGTATCAGACGATTGATTGGCTGACTCCTGTGCAAAGCTAATAGGCTCTTCTACGACAGGTTCTGGTGTCTTCTCTTGTACTACTGGCTCAGCTACGACGGTTTCCTGAACAGTCTTAGAGTCTTCATACGTTTCTACAATAGACTCTGTAGGTTCTGATATGTCAGCATGCTCTGCCAACCATGCTTCTGCTAATTTATCTACTTCTGCAGTCTCATGTGTCGTAGAGATTTTAGGCTCATCAGGTTCAATGACTGGCTGACTGGCTAAATCGCTTTGTACTGACTCATCAACCGATTCCGTCGTGGTAGTTACTACAGTAGCAGGTACTGCTTTCTCTAACGATGCCGTGGTACTAGTACCCGTTTGGGAATAGTTGGGTACAGGCATAGCGGAACTGCCCATACTATTGGCGCTGTAAGCCATTTGCTCACTTGCAAGTAAGTCATCGACCGTATTGGCATCATTCCACGCAAAGCTTGGCTCAACTTTGCGAGCAATAGGTGCAGTCAAGTTTAGTGACACTGGCTGGACTGTACTATTAACCGTATCGTCAGTAGAGTTACTAAACGAGCCTGTATCGATATCTACCTGCTCACCTTTTGAGCTATTAGGTGTCGCCGCTGCTTTTGCTGCGATGACAGAGGCTTTGACACTATCTGCCAATCCTGAGGTTGCCAAAAAGTCTGACAAGACACTACCGAAACGTCCGCTACTGCTGACGTCTTGAGTAACGCTAGTATTTTCAGCAGACTGTAACTCCAATGGCAGCTGCTCATGCTCTACTTTCTTATCTACCGTTTCATCTAAGTTCTGGCTATTATCTTGTAATGTACTACTTGGTTCAGTAGCGTCGACAGCATCCTGACTTTTTACACCTGAACCAAGCCACGATAGCGCACGAACCTTTTGATATATCGTCATCCAATGGATATTAAAGGCAAACGTAGCGGTAATCACAACAAATACTGCTAAGAAAACCACACTCCCCCACTGCGATAGCAGCTGTGCCAAACGCGCCTGTAACTCTAGCCCGATAATGCCACCAGCGACACCTTCGAGGCCGATTGCGTCAGGGTTCGTGACTTGTTGAACTAAAGAGACCAATTGTGCAAATAATGCGCTAGCACTTAATAGTAAAAACACATAAGCGACCAATCGCATGAGCCAAAATGTTGGCTTGTTTTCCCACCAAATCAAGATAGATTCATAAACCACAAACGCCAAAAACCACCAAGCACCAAACCCAAAAAAGCTATAAAGCAAATCGGATAGCCATGCGCCTGCCTCGCCGCCCATGTTATTAATCGTAGTCATATCACTACTGATGTGCGACCAGCTAGGATCGTTGCCTGTGTAAGTCATCAAAATGACGAACAGATAAACGGCCAGTATTAACCCAAGGAGGGTAAACATTCCCTTTTTTAAATACTCAATAAGCGGTGCTGATATCACGTAAGATCTGCCTTGTTATTAATACTAAATGGTCGCCAATGCATGACTAAGCCTAATCATGCTGACATAAAGTGTTGACATAAATGTACCGAGCGAAGTGTTTGTTTGGCATGTGCCGATTGTAGAGCCTTGAAACAACCGTTATCGCTTGGCTCCTACTACACTTGGCATAACTTCTTATAATAACAAATACATAGGTGCAGTGGCGACAGTCTTCTCAAGAAAGCGTATAAGAAAGTAAATCAGGAGACACTTTCCGTAAGAAAACAGCTGGTTAGCGAAACACGAGTGGCAAAATATGGCTAACTGTATTGCCTAAATTCTATAAAATAGTCTCTGTTTTTACACTTATGTTCCAAAGTTATTTATTCTTTGATTCTAATGATACCTGTGTTTGTTTTAGCAAACTTGCACTTTGTGCGCTGTGCCCTTATGTTATTATCACACAGCAATTAGAAGAAGCATATTCGTAGTCATTTTTGATATTCCTCTTTTATTATATTTATAACTTACATTTTTAATTCGTATATTTAGCAAGGAACAACTCATGGCAACTGACACTACTGCTCCACGTCACGAAAAGCTCATTATTTTAGGCTCAGGCCCTGCTGGCTACTCTGCCGCAGTCTATGCAGCACGCGCTAACCTTAAGCCAGTTATGGTTACTGGTATGGAAGTCGGTGGACAATTAACCACCACTACCGAAGTCGACAACTGGCCAGGCGATGCGCATGATTTGACAGGTCCTGCATTGATGGAACGTATGAAGGCACATGCTGAGCGTTTCGGTACTGAACTGGTCTACGATCACATCAACGAAGTAAACCTAAACGAGCGTCCTTTTCAATTGACAGGTAACAACGGTAGCTATACTTGTGACGCGCTCATTATCTCAACTGGTGCCTCTGCACAGTACTTGGGACTAGAATCAGAGACTAAGTTCAGAGGACTTGGTGTATCAGCCTGCGCTACTTGTGATGGTTTCTTTTATAAGAACCAAAAAGTTGCGGTAATTGGTGGTGGTAATACAGCAGTTGAAGAAGCTTTGTACTTATCTAATATTGCGTCTGAAGTGACCTTAGTGCATCGCCGTGACAGCCTACGCTCTGAAAAAATCTTGCAAGACAAGCTATTTGAAAAAGCCAAAAATGGTAATGTCAAAATCGAATGGAACCACCAAGTAAAAGAAGTCGTCGGTGATGACATGGGCGTCAATGGCGTCGTCATCGAATCTATGATTGATGGCAGCACTAAACAACTAGATACAATGGGTATGTTTGTCGCTATTGGTCATAAGCCAAACACTGACTTGTTCAAAGGTCAATTGGACATGAAAGATGGCTATCTAATCGTTAATAGTGGCTTGAATGGTAATGCTACTCAGACCAGTATCGAAGGTGTGTTTGCCGCAGGTGACGTAGCAGATCACGTTTACCGTCAAGCTATCACTTCTGCTGGCACTGGCTGTATGGCTGCGCTAGATGCTGAAAAGTACTTGGATGCACTGGGCGAAACCGTCGCTCGTGATCACACTTACGATTCAACATTAACTGCAGATAAAGAAGCCTAAATGGGCAACTTTACTCAACAGCACGATAAACACATTACGCCTGAGACTTTAAAAAGTCTTGGGTGTTATGACTTTCCTGATCCCGTTTCTATCGATCCTGATGGTATTGGCATCGTCGCTATGGGCGGTGACCTAGCACCTGAAACGCTGATATCAGCCTACGCTCAGGGGCTATTTCCTTGGTTTAACGAAGATGAGCCTATTGCTTGGTGGTGTCCTGAGCCGCGTTGCGTGATTGTCCCCTCTGCCTATCAACCGAGCAAGTCTCTACGTAAGCAAGCAAATCGCGAACGTTGGCAATTGACGCTTAATCAAGCTTTTGACGATGTCATACACGCCTGTAGCTTACCGCGCAGTAATGGCCTTAATGACAATCATCCCGAAGGTGAGCATACTTGGATTCATGATGAGATGATCGAAGCCTATACCAAATTGCATGCGCAAGGCTTTGCTCATAGCATTGAAGTTTGGGACGAGGCAGGTCAACTGATTGGCGGATTGTACGGATTAAAAATAAACGGCATCTATTTTGGTGAATCAATGTTTCATCGAGCGTCTAATGCGTCAAAGCTAGCGTTTTGGGGTCTGATGCGCCTGTGTGAACAAAGTGATGTCGCACTCGTCGACTGTCAGTTACCGAACGATCATTTGATGAGCTTAGGTGCGACTACTTTACCGCGTGCTGATTTCCTAGCTCAGTTAGACAACTTAATAGGCAGCCAGTCTGTGCCATGGCAAAAGCACTCTCATAAACCATTATCCGTATCGCTACTGGATAGCGATACGCCGTGGCAACTAGAGTTATGATTATCATAGCGAAAAAATAAGAGGTTATTATGGCACTTGATACATCGTTTCTATTGATTGGAGAATTAGCAGCAAAGGCCAATACGACCAAAGATACGGTTCGCCATTATGAGCAATTAGGCCTACTAAAATCTCGCAAGCGTCAGGCAGGCTCACGTCTATATACCGAATTTCATCCAGAATGTATCGAACGCATAGAGCTGATCAAAAGTGCGCAAGCTATTGGCTTTACGCTTACTGAAATCAAAAACAGTCTAAATGATTATTATGATGGTCACTTGGATATTGATTCGCAGCTCATACTCACTCAGCAAAAATTAGAACAGGTTAAAAAACAGCAAGCCAATATCAGCATAATGGTTGAGCTACTAAGCGAACGCTTGGATATTTTAGGTCGAATGAAAGCCGATAGTGATTATCAGCTTGATGTGGAAGTCTGTAAAAAGAAAATTCCTCTGCAATAAAGTTTAAATCTTAGTTAATTCTGCTCTTATATCGTAGTCATTACAGCTACCTTAACTACAATCACTTATTTTTTATTAAGCTTTATTTTCTTTATTAAACATAAGTATGCTGCATGATTAATGCATCCACTGCTTGTTTGTGTGGCATTCTATAATAGCCTTTGCGTCTATGAATGATGCTAAACGCTTGTTGCTCGTATAACGATATCGCCGCTGTATTATCTGCACGTACTTCCAACAAAAGACTCTCTACCTGATTAAGCTGTAACAGCTCATGCAGTTTATTCAATACCTGTGAAGCAATGCCTTGGCGTTGGTACTTTGGATCAGTTCCGATACGTAACACCTCTGCTTGCTCAAAAGTCATTTGATATAAGCAATAGCCAACTATCTCACGGTAAGAAGTACTCTCTTCTTCGATTTTATCGTAAGCAGTCAATAGACGAATACTGTCCTGCTCAAGCAACTCAGTCAATGTTTTCTGATTCCAAGCATCATCTGGTTGCACCATCGCTTCTATATTAGCGACGGTTTGAATAACGTTTTCAAGTTCTACTGCATTCGTTGGTAGTGCTTCTATCACAAACATGACGTTCCTTTTACATGATTATTATTAGGCTGTTTTTATTATTATATTATGCTTAGATGATATATGTAGAGCTTGCCACACAGTCATTCATGTAGCTCCGTAATTATACAATCAATATTTATCGCAAAAAAAGGCCACCCTAGATAGGATGGCCTTTTTTATGACTAATTCATAAGCTCATTGCTGAGTCTTAATGATTAGTTCAATACGTTAGCAACAACACCAGCGCCTACAGTACGGCCGCCTTCACGAATAGCGAAGCGAAGACCTTTGTCCATAGCGATTGGGTGGATAAGCTCTACGCCCATCTCAACGTTATCACC
>NZ_JASDCR010000002.1:0-209224 GCF_030407795.1 Psychrobacter sp. APC 3279
GAACTTCTTTGCCAAGATTAAGCAGTATCGTGCGATTGCTACTCGCTATGATAAGTTAGCCCGTCATTTCTTGAGTGCTATTTATCTGGTTTCTTGTGTCATTTGGCTTAATTGATGACACGCCCTAAGACCAACAAACACTTTGTATTGATTACTTACAAATTCAGCATAGGCTTGAATTTATGGACACGCTATAGTGTTTAACATATTTATTTGGGAGAGTGTCATGAGTGTAGAATTCTTAAAAAAAGTACGCAGCTCAGTAGTTTTAACAAGCTTGTTGGCTGGCGCCTTGACGGTCAGTGCTTGTCAGCAACAGTCAGAGCCAGAGTCGGGAATGGAAGAGGGAGCTAATACAGAAGAGTCTGTTCCAATGTCAGCGGAGCCTGCTGAACCTAGTGATGTCGTCGTCGATACCGAAGACGCTTCACTTAACGAAGTAGAAGGTGATACCACCGCTTCAGTAAACAGCGGCGTGATGCAGATGTCGTATCTATGTACACCTGAACTAAAAGTTGAGGCGACTTATAAAGAAGATGCCAATCAAGTTGTTGTCGCAACCGACATGGGTACAGTAACGTTGAACCAAACCAATGAAGGTAGTAATCCTGAAGTATTTGAAGTAGCGACCGCAATTGATGGTGGTCAAGGCTTCACACAGTGGCGTGTAGGGCATGAAGCTCGTAAAACTGGCGTCATGCGTACTGCTGGTACCGATGAGTCGAATGTTAATACATTTGAGTGTAATGAAGCCTCATAATTTGTCTTCAATATTTAGTAAGTGATAAGCATCGAAAAAGCAACGCTAAGATAGCGTTGCTTTTTTATGTTGTGAAATAATCTTTATCAATCATACTATTTTATAGTAACTAAACTATCAGCGCTTATTTTAACGGAGTTGTATCAGAACCATGAGCCAACAGACCTTCTTCAGTCACATCTAACTCTTCATGCTTGAGCTCTACTTGAATGCTATCAGTATGCACATGGGTGCTTTTGTTAATTTCAATGTCTTGAATAGCGTAGGTGTCTTTGGTAATAGTAGCCACTTGGCGAGATAGTACAATATCAATCGGTTCATCGCCAATCTCTATTTGTTTACCATTAATGGTCACTACAGCTTTGCTATCCAAAGAAGGTTCGACGTGGCGCAATATGTCTTTTTCATCGTAATTGCCAGAGAGTAAGTCTTGGCTCTCCGCGTCATGGTACTCAGTACGAATGGTGATATATTCTTCTACCAACTCAATTGGCACTTCGACAGTTTTAGTACGTGAATGCTTGGTGACGGTCACTTTACCCACGTCCAAGCGTTCTTTGTTAATCACAGGACGTTCTTCTAATAGTTCTAAGTGGCCAACATTGACGGTATTATTCGTCTGCTTCGTTGAGATATTTTGTTCTTTATCCAAGTTATCTTGGTAAAGGCTGTTTCCATTTTCAGTAGTCATTATTATTCCTTTATAATTATAAAATGATGAATTTCTAATAATTTCAAACGTTATATGTTAATTAACCACATATATCAACTAGCTACATTGAATACTATAAACCATTCGCTCATGTTATGAATACAAAAAAGACCAGAGACATGCTCTGATCTTAATGGCTAAACGTATGAGATTAGCTACTTACTATTATCATATTTAATTGACGATATAGGAAACTTACGTCGTTAAACTATGACGTATTAGCATATTACATGCCACGAGCACGGCGTACATCTTCTGCTGTGATACCATCACGGTCTACCAAGTTACCTTCACGGTCAACCACATTACCGTCGCCATCAACATCTAGCTCTTCGCGTTGAATGGTCTCAACCACAGTTTCAGTGTGATGATCGGTCGTCTTGCCAACATTTACTTCTTCAGAAACATAGGTTTCTTTGCTGACGCGAGCACGTTCGGCCTGTAGCTCAACTTCAACTGTTTCAGTAGCATCGAGATCACCAATACGACGATCTGTTGGGCGATCTACGCTAGTACGTTGGATATTGGCATGTTCTTCTTCTAGATCTACATCGACATTGCGCTCTTCAGTAACGACATGCTTACCTACTTTTACTAGACCAGCAACGATACGGTCTTTGTTTACCGTTAAACGCTCTTCTAATAACTCTAATGTATTTGGTGCATCATAAGAGTGGTCTGCAATATCGACGCGATCTTCTACAGGGAGTGTATCAGCAGTAAATGCTTGACGATCTCTTTCGTACTGCTCTTTATAGCTGTATTGATAATCGTGATCGTATACTTCCATGGCTTCTACTTGTGTTTTGGTCAAGCTATCAAAGAAGACATCATCACCAACGATACGGGCTAAACCTGCTGGTACCAGTACTTCTTTTGAACTAAACCAGCCGCCTGCATCTACAATTAAGTAACGAATACGACCAGTAGTATCTTCTACTAGAGCACCTTCGATTTTACCAATTTTTTCTTCATTGATACCGTAAGCAGTTTTGTGCGTTGGATCATAATAGTCGTCACCAATTAAATCTTGATGAGTAGCTTGAATATCTTTTAAACGGATTAGTTGACTCATTGTTATATTCCTTTTTTGCGAGTTTATTTTTTATAATGTAATGGTTAGTGTTGTTATTAGTTTTTAGCAAAACCATATGTACTACAGTTAACGGTAGACCAAATCAATAGTTTCCCTATCAACTTGTAGCTATCCTAACACCGTGATTTTTGATGAGATATATGAGCAAGGTAGCAAAATGTGCACTTGCAGTAATTGCGTGTAATACGCTGTAAGTGGCATAACATAGGAGGGGGTAGAAGTTAACGAGACTTTACACAGAGTAATATTCAACATTCATCGAAAGAAAAGAGACACAAAAAAACCGCATTACCATTAGCAATGCGGTTTCTCAATAAACAATAACTATCTAGCTATTATTCAATTGACTTACTTTAAGTCAGTTAGACCTGCTTTATTTAAGCAAGTTCAATAGCAACAGCTACCGCTTCACCACCACCGATACATAGCGTTGCGATGCCTTTTTTGCCACCAGTACGTTTTAGAGAGTTGATAAGCGTAATTAGAATACGAGCACCTGAACAGCCTACTGGATGACCAAGGGCACATGCACCGCCTTCGATATTTACTTTAGCATGGTCAAGTTTCAGCTCGTCCATTGCAGCCATAGTAACCATCGCAAAGGCTTCGTTAATTTCCCACAGATCTACATCATCTACTGACCAGCCAGCACCTGTTAATACTTTTTCAATGGCACCGATTGGCGCAATGGTGAACTCGCTTGGGTGACGTGAGTTTGAGGCAGTAGCAACAATGCGAGCTTGATAATCAAGACCTTCGGCTTTCGCTTGTGACTCTTTCATCACGACGACAGCTGCAGCACCGTCTGAGATTGAGCTAGCGTTTGCGGCAGTGATCGTACCGTCTTTAGCAAATGCTGGACGTAAAGTAGGAATGCGATCAGCATTAGCAAGGGCAGGTTGCTCATCGGTATCAACAGTTTGCTCTCCTTTACGCGTGGCAAACGTAACAGGCTCGATTTCATCTTTAAAGTGGTTGTCTTTGATAGCAGTCAGCGCACGGTTCAACGACTCAATAGCAAACTCATCCATTTGCTCACGTGTATAGCCTTTTTCATCAGCCATTTCTTGAGCAAACATACCCATTAACTTGCCAGTATCGGCATCTTCTAGGCCATCTAAGAACATATGATCTTTGACTTCTTTATGACCCATACGATAGCCGCCACGTGAACCTGGCATGATATACGGTGCATTGGTCATTGACTCCATGCCACCTGCAACAGCGACGTTGAAGCTACCCGCTTTGATACCATCGTGTGCTTGCATGACGGCTTTTAGGCCTGAACCACAAAGCTTATTGATCGTGACAGCACCAGTCGCATCCGGTAGACCTGCTTTACGCATGGCTTGACGAGCAGGGCCTTGACCTAGACCTGCCGTCAAGATACAACCCATAATGACTTCATCAACACTGTCAGCGCTAACACCTGAGCGTTCGACGGCAGCTTTGATAGCGGCGGCGCCCAGCTCGGTAGCACTCATGTCTTTTAGTGCGCCCTGAAAGCCACCCATTGGTGTACGTGCGCCGTTTAGAATTACAATTGCATCATTTGACATCGTTATTATTCCTTGTTGTGCGTTTTGATTAAGTATCTACCAAGAAATCAGATGCCAATTGGCTAGCTTTTGCTTATATTATAAGCATCTGTCTTCTTCAGTAGGTGGTTTATGCTAGCTCATCTAATCGTATGCGTACCACTTTATCAGTAATGGTCTCTAACTTTTCAATTTTTTCGATAGCAAGATTCATCTGACTCTCGATCACAGGTAGCGTCAGAATAATCACCGGCACTTGACCTACTTTATGCGCAGGCTTTTGCAAGATTGCATCGATGTTGATACCAGCATCACTTAGGATGCGCGTGATATCTGCCAATACACCTGGGCTATCATAGGCATGCACACGCAAATAGTATCCAGTTACCATCTGATCAGCACGCAATATAGGCGTGTCTGATAGCTGGTCAGGGATAAATGCTAAATGCGGGACATGATGTCCAGTGTTGCTCTGATCGTCGCGGTCTTTGCTACCCAGTACACGAACCAAATCCATGACGTCGGCCATCACTGCAGAAGCGGTTGCACCAGCACCAGCACCATCGCCGCAATAGAGCGTCTGACCAAGTGGATGTGAGTTGACCAGTACTGCGTTTTTTACACCATTGACGTTCGCCAATAGCGCATCTTGTGGAATAAGTGTTGGATGTACGCGTAATTCAACGCCTGCATCACCATCGTTTTCGCTATCGCGGCGTACGGCAAACCCTAAATGCTTGATACGGTAACCAAGTTCTTCGGCATAGTTCACGTCTTGCAGGGTAATACCAGTGATACCTTCACAGTAGACTTTATCAAACTGTAGCGGGATACCAAATGCGATTGAGGCAAGTAGCGCCAATTTATGAGCAGCATCAATACCTTCAACATCAAAAGTAGGGTCAGCCTCTGCATAACCTAACTCTTGTGCTTCGCTCAATACGTCGGCAAACGGACGACCCTTATCACGCATTTCGGTCATGATAAAGTTACCAGTACCGTTGATGATACCCGCGAGCCAGTCGATTTTGTTGGCAGCAAGTGCTTCACGCATTACCTTGATAATCGGAATACCGCCTGCTACCGCTGCTTCATAAGCAACATGCACATTGTTTTCTTCAGCGAAGGCAAAGATCTCATTGCCGTGTTCAGCGAGTAGAGCCTTGTTTGCCGTAACCACATGCTTGCCGTTTTTAATGGCCTGCATAATGACGTCTTTGGCTAAGGTAGTCCCACCAATCACTTCGATAACAATATCGACGTTGTCGCTTGCGGCAATTGCCATCAGATCGCTGTTTTGCATGATATTGGTATCAATATCATCACGCTGACGACGTGTACCGACTTCGGTAATAATAATGTCGCGTCCGCTACGGCGTTTTAGCTCATTTAAATTGTCATTGATCAGATTGATCACGCCCGTTCCGACGGTGCCCAGACCAAGTATCGCTAGTTTGATGGAATTACTCACAGTATCCTCAAGAGGTTAAATACAATGAAGTCAGTATAAGCGGCGACAGTGTCAAATGAGTCTGCGACATCAAACATGACGTCTGTGCGCATTGTCTAATGCTGCCTGCCTATCTACTTCATCATAGTTGAATAAAAAAAGTTCAAATAAAAGGGGTGTTGCTCATTTTGCATCGCGCTTTATCGTATCATACCGACAAGGCATTGTGACGTCTATACAATCTCATAAAAGCCAATGTTATAAAGACAACGTCATCAAGGTTATATCAGCTTACGATTACAAAAAAGCGGTAGCTTCAATCTTGTTTGGCATATGTATATGTCATTTATGCTTGATTGCCAATATTAGTCACTAATATGAGTGACTAAGTTCGTAATTTACATTATTAGTTAGCGCCTACCGCTTGTGCCAATTCTGCTGCAGGCAAGTAGCCACCTACTTGTTGTCCTGTCTCGGTAAACACCGCAGGCGTACCGCGCACACCAAGTCTTGAGCCTAGAGCCATATGTTCTTGGACAGGGTTGGCACAGCTGGGGGCTTGTACATTGGCACCGATCTTTGCTTGATCCATCGCCGCTTTACGATCCTGACTACACCAGATAGCTTCCATCTTTGGTACAGACTCCTGACTGCGTGGCCAAGCCAGATAACGAACCTCAATACCGCGCGCATTGATATCATCCATTTCAGAATGTAGTTTACGACAGTAGCCACAGTCTGCGTCGGTAAAGGCATAGATGACAGCCTTGGTTTCGCCTTTTGCTGGATAAATCACCATGTCTTTTTTATCGACGGCTTTTAGCGCTTCTTGTGCTGTCGTAGCAACCAATGCGGCACTGATATCAACCGGAGCGGCATCACCTACAGCGATGATCTGACCTTGAATAATATGCTTGCCAGCTTTATCAGTAAAGAAAGAAGGTAGACCTTCAGCGGTCACCCAATAAATACCATCCATATCTGTCGGTACGGCTGAGACGATAGTTTCCTCGATACCAGAGCTTTTTAGATTCGCCTGTAACGCTTTCACCACGGTTGCATCATTACCAGCTGAAGGTTTAGTAGCAGAGGTTTTTGTCTGTGCAGCGTTTACAACACTGGTATTGCTGGTTGCATCAGCGGCATTGTTTGAGCAGCCAGCAGCGATACCAACTAACAGCGCACTCATCATAAAACGAGATAGAACGGTACGAGAAAGAGGGTTACGCAAGGTGGTATTTTTGATAGTGGGGAACGGCATACGGGTTTCCTATAGGCGTCGCGCCTAATCATGAGTTCGTTATAAAAACGCTATAAACTTTTCTATATAGTAATGTGTCTTGGCAGTGTTTTAAAGGTCTAACATTGAAGAGGTTCTTATAACTTATTGATAATAAAAGATAGGCAGTCATGGTCTTCATATTACCATATTTATGCCAAATAATAGCAAAGGGAAGGCAGCCAAGAAGTATCAGTAAAGCCAACTTTAAAGAATAGCTATCAACATAAATTCAAAAAATAAGATACATTTGTGCTATTTAATATAGTTGCTTGAACTTGTAGTCTAAGGCTAATCGCATTGTTTTTATAAAAATCTATATAAAATGCGTTGTATAAACTATTTGAGAACGACTTACTTTAACAAATTTGCTTTAAGGAGCACACATGGCAGGTGCCAGTTTATTAACCTTACTCGATGACATCAGCGTCTTAATGGATGACGTGAGCGTCATGACCAAAGTTGCCGCCAAAAAAACCGCGGGCTTAGTTGGGGATGATTTAGCACTCAATGCCGAGCAGGTCACAGGGGTTAAGCCAAATCGTGAGCTCCCCGTCATTTGGGCAGTTGCCAAAGGCTCTGCCGTGAACAAAGTGATTTTAGTACCAGCGGCGCTATTGATCAGTTATTTTATACCGTGGTTGATTACTCCGCTATTGATGATCGGAGGGTTATACCTGAGTTATGAAGGGGCTGAAAAGGTCATTCACAAATTTTGGCCGAAGTTGTTGCCTCATGATGAAGAGCAAAATGCCCGTTTAAAAGCCAATGCAGATGAGTCGGTAGATTTGGTCGCGTTTGAAAAAGACAAAATCAAAGGTGCCATACGTACAGACTTTATCTTATCAGCTGAGATTATTGTTATCTCTTTAGGCGCAGTTACAGCAGCTGGTGGCGATATTGTCCAAAAAGGCATTGTACTTTCGATAGTGGCTGCTGTCGTGACCGTCGGTATTTATGGCTTAGTTGCAGGCATCGTAAAGATTGATGATGCGGGTCTGCATTTGATTGAAAACTCACAAGCAGGTGATAGTAAACGCAAATTTGGCGAGTTTATGCTTGCAGCTGCGCCAAAGCTTATGAAGTTTTTATCCATAGCGGGCACGATTGCGATGTTCTTGGTGGGCGGCGGTATTATCGTTCACGGTATCGGCTTTTTGCATCACAGTGTAGAAGACATTGCCCATCTTACTGGGGTATTTGAAGGGTTAACCGCGTCATTGTTAAATGGGTTGGTCGGCCTAATCGTTGGCGCTATTGTGGTAGCTATTGTTACTACTATTGGCAAAATGCGTGGTAAAGATGACACAGCGTCTTCTGCGCACTAAGCTTATCTGCTTTCTATTGTCTCTCGTTTGAATTAGCAAGTAAGTTTGACTGTATTAAACTAAAAAGCCCCAAAGCTACGAATAGCTTTGGGGCTTTTACATTTAAGCTTATATGACTAGCTGTCGCTGTCTGTATCGTCAGATGCTAGTTTTTCAGCCTGCGTCGGCTTCTTATGCTCCGTCTTAGGCTTACGACTGCGCGCCTTTGGTACTTTTGGCGTAGTCAGATTAAACATACCGGTCTGTGGCAGCAATTGCTCAGCCACATTTTCGATCATATTCTTATAACTGGCTATGGTCGTCTTAGACTTAGCTGCCTGACTGTCTTCTTTGCTAGCCTCTTTAGTAGCTTCTTCTACTGCCGATTCAGTCGTCTGCTCAGTCTCTGCAGCATCTTCTACCACACTGACAGTTTGCTCTGTAGAGGTTTCGACTTCTATATCCTTAGCTTCTGACTGAGCACGCTCGACTTCTAGCAATTGCTCACTATCAGCACTGACGTTTTCTGTCTGTGTCTGATTGGCGAGGGCAGTTGCTTCAACGTCATGCGCATCGACTTTGCTATCGGTTTGCTCAGTGATAGCTGGTTCCGCGTCACTTACTTGTTCAGCAGGTACGCTCAATACAGCGGGTTCCTGATAATCAGGATGCTGTCCGCGTGGATCGTTGCTAGCACGCTTAGTGATAGCACGTGGCTCAACGTCTGTCTTACCTTGTGCTGCTGCGAATTGACTGACAGCTTGCGTCATCGATTCAAAGCGTGCAAGGTAGTCGGCAGCTAATGGTTGATAGCCATAGTTGCTAAAGTCAAAGCTCTGGCTAGCAGCATCAGAGCTATTATCAGTACTATGAGATTGCTCATTATGCAGCGCAATAGTCGCGATAAAGCAGTTGATAATGCCTTCTTCTGCTAAGCGCGTTTGCGCCTCTGGTAGCGTTGCACGAATAAACTCACCAACCGTGCCACGTATTGCTGGCACATTAGTAGCAGCAGGCTTGTCCACTTGAGTGGCTTGCTTAGCAAGTACTACACGAGGATCGTTACTTGCTTGCCCAAATTTCTCAGCAGTCACGTAACGTGCGCCAAATAGTGCTTCATGGGTTAGCTCAAGTGCTGAGTTACTCACACTACTTGTGCTTGCACTATTACTATCAGCCTGAGTATTTTGAGCTTCATCGCCCTTACTCACATTTTCAGCAGTCTTGGTTTCCTGCTGTTTTGGAGTCTCTGTAGCTTTTTCAGCATCAGCAGTTACTGACGTTGGAGCTTCAGCTTTACTTTCGGTGTTACTCGTAGAGGTCGATGGTGCCTCTACAGCTACAGGTGCTTTTTTCTCTTCAGCCGCCTGCTCATGCTTAGGAGCATCGTTTTGCACCTTAGCTTGTTCAGTAGTTGCACGCTTATCGTCATTTACTTGATTAGCGTTTGCTTCCACCGTACTTTTTGCGTTATCGCTTTTTTTATCAGCGTTCGGAGCACTGGTGTTTTGCTTATCAGTGTTCTGCTCATTGCTACTATGCTTATCAGTAGGTTTTTGAGCAGCTGTTTCGTTTGAACGCTCATCTTTTGCTACGTTATTTGTCGCGCTTTGCTTCTCACTAGGCTGAGTTTTGGCCTGTGTGGATTTGCTATCATCTAAAGATAGATGAACCACTTCAAGGGCTTTTAGCTCAGTTGGCGCTTCATTAACCTGTAGCACGACTTCATTAGGGTCCTGATTGCGACGTGCGCTATGTTGATTTTTGCTATTGGCAGCATCGTTGTTTCTAGCATTCTGCTGCTTGCTGTTCTTAACGCTGTCAGCCGTTAGTGTCTCACCGCGCTCTAGCTTACCGCGTGAGCCGCGTTGGCTATGCGATTTACGCTTAGTACGAGTTTGCTCATCTGCTTTAGAGTTGTTCTCGTTATCAGCATCACTGCGCTCGCTTGCGTTACGATTACTGTTCTGTTGATTGCTATCTTGGCGGTTATTGCGATTGCGATCGTTCGTGCGTCTATTATCGTTCTGACGCTTGTCTTGCTGTCTTTGGTCTTGAGTATCAGACGATTTGTCATCAGCACTGTTTGAGCCAGTGCTTTCTGAGCTACTGTTTACGTTGCCAGTATTCTCGTCAGTCGTCTCTTTTCTTTGACGCGGCTTAGAAGATCTAGACTTACGCGGCTTACGTCTTCTTCTGTCTTCATTGCTACTGTCGTCAGTATCGCTATCATTACGACGCGCCTGTTGACGATTAGCGTTGTTATCTGACTGTTGGCTGTCGTTTTTCGGACTGTTGTTTTGTGGAGTTGGCTGCTCGCCAGTTGAAGCGGCACTATTCAATGCATTGCTATCAACTTGACCAAACGAGCCTAAGCTTTGCGCGCCAGTGTTTACTAGCGCTTCGATTGCTTCAGCGGCATCTCGGCTACTGACACTAGGCGTCGTAGTGGCTTGCGGTGCTTGAGCAAATAGGTTTGATAACCACGCAACGGCTTTTGGTTGAGCAGTAGCTTCGACACTCTGTGTCTGCGGCGCTATTGGAGCGGCAACACTAGCGGTTTTATTGGCTTGCGGTGCATGTGCAGGCGACACGTCGTTGGTATTTTTATGATTACGACGATCATTGCTATGATTTACCGTATCGTTCTGTGCTTGCGTGGCTGCATTCTGCTGCGCGTTTGAGCGGCTCTGCTTATCATCTGCAGTTTTACGAGGCTGGCGAGTAGGCTGCTGTTCAGGACGCTCTTTTTCAGCAGTCTGCCAGTCAACGTTGTAGCCAAGGTCACTATGCTCTTGTTGCTGAGTATCAGTGATACGTTCATAGCTCGATGGAGCAAAGCCATCGCGGTTGAAATGGAGCTTGAAGTTTGGTGATTCTAAATGCGCGTGTGGCAAAATAGTGATACGCGTGCCACTGTCTTGCTCAAGGTAAACCAAGCTATCGCGCTTTTCATTTAATAAGAATGCTGCGATGTCCGTTGGAACCTCTGCTTGTACTTCACCTTGGCGTTCTTTAAGGGCGATTTGCTCAATTTGACGCATGATAGATAGCGACAATGAGCGCAAGTCACGAATCATACCGTTGCCATGACAACGTGGGCAGATATAGCCTGTTGACTCTTCTAAGGAAGGACGTAGACGCTGACGGCTCATTTCCATTAGACCGAACTTGGAAATATCACCAAATTGAACGCGCGCACGATCGTATTTGGTCGCGTCGATTAGACGTTTTTCTACTTCTTTTTGGTGCTTGTTGTCATTCATGTCAATGAAATCAATAACAATCAAACCACCCATATCACGCAAACGAAGCTGACGGGCAATCTCATCAGCTGCTTCTAAGTTGGTATGGTAAGCGGTCTCAGCAACATCTGAACCTTTGGTTGACTTAGCTGAGTTAATATCGATAGAGACCAGTGCTTCTGTTTGGTCAATAACGATTGAACCACCTGATGGCAGACGAACTTCACGCTGATAAGCGGTTTCGATTTGTTTTTCGATATTGAAGCGCGAAAACATCGGTTCATAATCGGTATATTTGCGTAGCTTTTCGGCTTGTTTTGGCATTACCGCATCGATAAACCCAGCCGCTTCAATGTAAGCGTTTTCGTTATCAATCCAAATCTCAGCGATATCATCACGCAGATAATCACGAACAGCACGTGTGACGACGCCCGCTTCTTGGTGAACCAAGCGCGGTGAAGGGTATTTCTGGTTTTGTTCTTGAATGGCTTGCCAAATATTGAGCAAGTGATTTAGGTCGTGCTGCAAGTCTTCTTGCGTTTTACCAATACCAGCAGTACGAATGATAACACTCATGCCTTTTGGTAAATCAAGGTTGCTCAGCATACGCTTCATATCTTCGCGCAGTTTGCCCGAGATTTGACGTGAGATACCACCACCGCGAGGGTTGTTTGGCATCAATACTAGGTAGCGACCTGCTAATGACACATACGTCGATAGGGCAGCGCCTTTATTGCCGCGCTCTTCTTTTTCGACTTGGACGATTAGCTCGTCGCCTTCTTTGATCAGTTTTTTGATGTTTTCGTCACGTGGGTTGCCGCTTAGGTATTCAGCAGAGATTTCACGAATCGGCAAAAAACCTTGACGCTGAGAACCGTATTCAACGAATACTGCTTCGAGCGATGGCTCAACACGGGTCACATGACCTTTGTAGATGTTAGATTTTTTTTGCTCGCGAGTACGGTTTTCTAGGTCGAAATCGTACAGATGATTGCCTTTACATAAGGCGACACGAATCTCTTCGTTTTGAGTAGCGTTGATCAAAATGCGTTTCATATTTGTATCCTATGAGTACGCATGACAACGATAAGACAGTCTTTAGGACATAGTGGCAAGTGTGGCTAATATTGTGATTAGCGTGTGTAGATGTTCATTAACGGTAGAACGTAAATCGTGGGTTTCATAAAGCACATGGGCTTTTTCAATGGCTTCTTTTTTACCTGAAGTAATGAGCAGTGCTCACGTTAATATCAGTAATATAGGCTGTAAGGCTACGGTACTTATATTTTATCATCAGTAAACTTGGTACATATATGATTGGGTCAGCGAGTTAAAGCGCTCTTATTCTCAGTACGTTCTATTGGTAGTGATTTCAGCGCACGTTGTAAGCGTGGGCGAGGGTCAGTTACAGTTCTAAAAAATACTGATATTAAAAAGGCGTGGTGCTGTTGCCATTCATCCATCAAAGTCTAACAATAATATTGCGGTCATGATTGCTACTATATAGTGGCGTCATTCAGCGGTTGTTTGTTCAGGCGAAGCAATTGGTTACTCTTTGTTTATCGTTCTTTGTCTAACGTCAATAATATCTTGGGTGTTTCAAGGTTAGGTGTCGCAGCTTTTGTTATCAGCGGGGCGTACTTGGCAAACAGAGTAATGGACCAGCTTGTCAGCGTGGTATCGTATTTACATTGTTATCGTCATCTGTTTGACCACCAATACTTAGGCAGCTATCGATATACTTTTCGATCCTAACGCTAAACTACCCATACTTGCTCAACTATGCTGGCATAAAGAACCATCAGATAAATAGTCATTAAATAATGATTGATTATCGAGTACGGTCGTTGTCATGCAATTAGTGAGTCAGTGTTGTGTTGTAATCGGTTAATAAGCTGATTTATTATCAGAGTGATTAACGCGATGGTATTTAGTGTCACTATTTATTTTATGGTACCGAATAACATTCAGTACAGTATTTTTAATTTGTAGGGCTATATTTGGTAAGTAATACCTCTAAATAAATAACGCGCCCTAAAATCAGATGAAACGTGTCAGGTCAGCAGGATAAATAGTGTCAACCGCTTTACTGGCATGTAGTGGAAAACTGACAAGCAATAAAATGGTGGTCAACTATTTGTAACAACAATGATTATTGCTGTCGCCTCTGCTTAATTGTCGCTCAACATGCTAAACTATAGCAAATCTTTGTGTAAATACCTAACTAAAAATGACAAACTCAAAAATGACTGACGACGCTACTACCCATGAAGCCCCTGCTATTTTTAATAGCAAAACACGCCCACAAAGCGCTGACGATGAGATTAGCAACTTCGGTAAGGTGAACTACCTCGAAGTAACGCGCCATCAACACGATCAGCGTTTGGATAACTTTTTGTTAAACCGTTTAAAAGGTTTGCCAAAATCACATATCTATAAAATGATTCGCTCAGATGAGATACGTGTCAATAATAAGCGCTGCAAAGCACACGATAGAGTGCAGCGTGAAGATGTGGTACGTATTGCTCCTGTAGAGCTAGCAACGCGTGAAAAACCAATTATTAGTACCGAGTTCGCCAAAAGCTTGCTGGCTCGTGTGGTCTATGAAGATGACGGTTTGTTAGTGCTAAACAAGCCCTCTGGTATCGCTGTGCATGGCGGTAGCGGCTTGGACTTTGGGGTTATCGAAGCGATGCGTGAAGTGACAGGTAAAAAATACTTAGAGCTAATCCATCGCATTGATAAAGACACATCAGGGCTACTGATGATTTCCAAAAAACGCTCAACGCTCAAAGTGTTACAGCAGCACTTGGTAGACAAGACTATTCAAAAGCACTATCTATGTCTAGCCAAAGGACAGCCTGCGCTTAATGAGCAGCGTATCAATGCACCATTGCTACGTTATACGCTTGCTAGTGGTGAGCGCCGAGTGAAAGTAGATAGCCAAGACCCACAAGCGAAAGAAAGCCAGACTGATATTATTATTCATGATCGCTTTACGATTAATAGTCAGCCAGTCAGCTTAATTGAAGCCAAGCCATTGACGGGTCGCACTCATCAAATCCGTGTGCATTTAGCGCATATCGGTCATGCCATCTTGGGTGATGACAAATATAACGTTCATGACAAATCAGGCGTACATCGTCTGTGTTTACATGCATGGCGCTTAGATATTCCAGGCTACAAGACCATTACTGCGCCATTGCCAGACGATATGGCAGATTGGCTACCAGAAACAACGAAATTGCCTGAATAGTTTTTTAAAATAAGTTCTTAAGCCAAACTATTTTTGTATTTTTCTAAACGTCACGATATCTTATTTTTACGAATAAGCCACCGTGACGTTTTAGTATCTGCTATTTATTATTGTTATTCATTAAGGTAAATCCATGACCAAACCAGCTACAACTTCAGAGTGTGTTATAAATGCTCAACTATCGGTAGAACACAATCTGTCTGACAAGACATTGATTATATTTGATTGGGACGGCACGCTAATGGATTCAATCGGTCTAATCGTTGAGTCTATGCATGTGGCTGGGGAAGCACACGGGTTTGAGACGACTGATAAAGCCGTAAAAGATATCATTGGTCTGAGCTTAATGAATGGCATCAAGATTTTATATCCGCAGGCAAACGATGCGCAACTGCTTGAGATTCAGCAAACCTATGCAGAGTACTATATTACCAATAGTCACAGTACGCCGCTATTTGAGCCGATAGATCATATGTTGCAAACGTTGCAACAGCAGGGCAAAACGCTCGCCGTAGCAACGGGTAAAAAAAGAAAAGGGCTAGATCGTGTATTAGATGCCTCAGATAGCCATGATTATTTTACGATTACGCGTTGTGCTGATGAGTCAGGCTCTAAACCTGATCCGCAGATGTTAACCGATATCTTGGAGTACACGCAGCAGCAGGTTTCTGATGCTGTGTTTATCGGTGACAGTATCTATGACATTCAAATGGCAAAAGCATTGGGCATGACCAGTATAGCGGTGAACTATGGTACGGCAACGAGTGCAGAGCTTGCGGAGCAAAATCCAACCTATCAGGTTGGTACTCCACAAGCGCTAGTGGATTTGCTATGCGGGTAGAGCTACTTTTATAACCCTCATTATTTTTATAACATACCGATGATAATAATGAGTGAATAAACAGGCAATAAAAAAGGGTTTATCGTAATAGCGATAAACCCTTTTTTTATGGAAAACTATGATAGCTATTTGCTTTCGTTTTGAGCGCCTTCTTTTTGAGAGCTGTCTTTTTCAGCGCTATCTTTTTCAATAGCGTCTTCTAACTCAGCGCCTTCTAGCAACGCAAAAGATGATTCAATGATTTTGTCTGCATCAAGCTGATACTCATACCAGTTGCCCATTATCCCAGCCAACTCATCGAGACCTTCTTTTCTGAGAGCCGAAAACAACTGAATGGTACAGTTTAAGCCCAGTTTTTTCAGGCGTTTACGAGTCTCAAGGAGGGCGTTTTTAGAAGCACCGTACTTCAGTTTATCTGCTTTAGTTAGCAGAATGTGTACTGGTAGTTCACCATCGTTTGCCCAGTGTAGCATCTGCTCATCAAAAAACTTAAGCGGATGGCGAATATCTGTCATTAGTACCAAGCCTGCAAGGCTTGAGCGTGATACCAAGTATTCTTCTAGTTCAACTTGCCATTCTTTTTTCATCTCTAGCGGAACAGCTGCATAGCCGTAACCAGGCAAATCGACCAAACGTCTGTCAGTATCACCGATACTAAAAAAGTTAATCATCTGCGTGCGTCCAGGCGTTTTAGACGAGCGAGCCAATTGACGCTGATTGGTTAAGGCGTTGATGGCTGACGACTTGCCAGCGTTTGAACGACCTGCAAAAGCGACTTCCAATCCCATGTCAGGCGGACAGAGACGAAAAGTAGGTGCTGACATCATAAACTCAGTTTGCTGAATTTTCTGACGAGATTTGGTATTGAACAAGGCATGTTCAGCGGCGACATCGTTAAACGGGGTACTCATAAATGGCTCATTAATCTTAAAAAATTGGATGCGATTATAAAATTTTAGTCAGCTGATGATTCAAGTCATCGGTGCGGTCAAGTAATTGGTAAGGCAATAAGTAAATCAAGTTAAAAGTCTGTTCTTTATCAATACAGTTATGTGCAAATCATAAAAGTAGCTATTTAATATTACTGGCTATTCTATACTATTCCGTGTCTTACTTATTGAAATAACTGCGATTAGCATCATATAAATAGTAGGATAACATTAAAGTTGGTCAGTCATTAAGACAAGTTCTCAGCTTTAACAAAGCCATATCCAAATTCTCTATGTTTATATGACATATATTGTTACAATGTTTAACGAAGGATGTTTAATAGAACGATTGATGAGACACGTGAAATATCACGAGGAGGTGCTCTATGTTTTCAATCAGTAAACTTCTTAGCACGAGCTATCGCGCTATAACGGCTAGCAGTGCTGCACTATTATTAATTGGCATTATGTTTAGCAGCGCAAGTGCGGCGGATATCGCCACTACCTATAATAACTCATGTGCAGCCTGTCACGATAGTGGGGCGTTAAATGCCATCAAAAAAGGTGATAGTGCCAAATGGCAACAGCTGATTAAACAAAAAAGTATGCCGACACTCATTAAGTCTGTCAAAGGTGGTATGCCGCAGATGCCAGCAGGTGGTCTTTGCGACAAATGTAGTGATGACGACTATCGTAAACTTATCGAATATATGAGCAAATAATCGACTTATAAATATAATTTAAACATATAAAATAAAGCGCTGGGCTAATAACCTATCTGCGCTTTTTGTTTTTACGTCATATTGTATATTGTGTTGCCAGAAAACTGATGGATACTATGATTAAGTAGGCAAATGATACAAAGTCTTGCTATAATAATCGAAAATAAACCCTGATGTTAGTAAGTACTTTCAGACTGCTTGTGTCCAAGACCTCAAAATATACGCCATTCTCATGATTAAAGAGGCGGCTATATCAGGTATCTTACCAGTGCAATCACTCTAAATAATGCTTACGCCGAGCTAGTAGGATTTGTATCAATGAAAAAGTTAATCGCTGCTGCCAGCTTATGCGTTGCAAGTTTCAGCGTACAAGCTGCTATTATTGTTCCTGAATATGACGTCAATGCAGGTCAAAAAGTTGCAGAAACCGTTTGTGCCGCTTGTCATGGTCTTAATGGCGTCAGCATTGTTCCTGCACAGCCAAACCTTGGCGGCCAAAACGTAAAGTACCTATATAAACAGCTAGTCAACTTTAAAGCAGGTTATCGCAAAAACGGTATCATGCAGTCACAAGTTGCTAATCTGTCTCAGCAAGACCTAGCCAACGTAGCAGGTTATTACGCCAGTCAAGCGCCTTGGGGCGTTGGCTACGGCAATCCTGCAACCAACCAAGAAGCGACTAAACTATTCTTGGGCGGTGATAAGTCGCGCGGTGTTATTGGTTGTGCCGGCTGTCATGGTCCAGATGCTGCAGGTAACACTTGGGCTGCATTTCCAAAACTAGGTGGACAGCACGCTCAGTATATTGCTACTCAGCTAAAACTATTCCGTGCCGCTGGACGTGTTGATGATATCGATAGCGATGATCAAAAACGAGTCAATGATGCCGCCAAAGAAGGCGAGATGGGTATGATGCAAACGGTTGCATCGAAACTATCAGATCGTGACATTCGTATCCTGTCAGACTATGTAAGTGCTATTCACTAATTGAGTCGCATTGATGCGATATCTGATACATACTTTGCTTTGCATAGAAGGCCATTGAGCAAAGCCACTGAGTATTGAATCGCATATTGATTATATCTGAATGACTAAACCCCGATTTCGGGGTTTTTTTATAACTGTTTGTCCCTTATATTAAGACAGTATTTAGCTGAATTCATTTACAGAAGCCAGTCGTTGCTCTGTATAATTATAAATTATCGTTATTCACTTTATACCAATTTTCAAAATACAATTGGCTTTTTCAAACATGTTCAGTCTACCATGCGTGGTACTTGCACTTGTTTCGTTTGCTAATCCAGTTTTTGTGAATGGTATTAATTAGATCGTTTGGATTGAAATTATGATGATCCGTTATGCTTCTTATTTTATCGCGGCGCTACTACCGTTATTGCTATTTCGTTGGTTTGCACCTGCGTCAATTGGTGAGATTGACTTTTGGTTACTATGGCTATTAGCCATGGTATTGGTTGCGCTGCCAGTTGTTTACGCTGAGATAGCATTGGCCTATCGCAGTGTCGAAGGACCTCTAGCGGGTATGCAAAAGCTCACTCGTGAAGCAGATGTCAGTCCGATTTGGCGTAGCTTTGGTTGGTTAGCGGCGCTCGTTTCTATTGTGATTGCAGCGTTGGTTATATCTGGCGCAAGTACAGGTGTATTGTCTGCATTAACTGAGCTAAATAGCGTACCCGATGTACCTAGCTTCGCAGTTGCTGCAGGCCTGATGGTCATCGCGGTACTTTTAAGCTTGCTGGGCATTGCGCCATTACCTATTGGTTTAGGATTGATGGTAATAGGGTTGCTGCTAGGGTTCGCAAACGGTGTGCCAAATGCTGGTTTTGCCATGACTGATGTCAGTTTGACGGAATGGGCACGCGCAGTCGCGTTAGCATTAGTGAGTGTCGGTGCGGGTACAGGGTTATACTGGTTCGGTCAGAACTTGGTGAGCAAACAGACAGTCACAGCGGTAGAAGCCAACAATCAGCAAGCAAAAAACAGAGTTGCTACTCGTGAGTACCGTGCAACCAAGCTAGTGTTACCGATTTGGGTATTGCAACTGCTGATAGGAGTAGTGGCTTTATTTACTAGTGGTATGTCGCTACCGCCGATTGGACAGCTTTTATATTGGGGCGGGGTGTTATTTGTAGCCAGTTACTTGCTCCATTACAGTACTCAACAGTTAACGCATAAGTTTGGATTATTAGTTAGTTTGATAATCACTTTTGCTGTAGCGTTACTATTAGTGGTTGCGATTCCGACAGCATGGTTAGTTGGCATCTTGGTCATTATTAGTAGCATTGCTGTACTATTATTATCAGTATTTGCGGGTTGGCAGATGAAGATTAGCCATCTACGCAAGTCGTTAAATTTTAGCAATGAAGCAGTTTATAACTTGTGGCGAGTGGCGATACGTTTAGTCGTACCATTAGCATTACTGCTAGCATTGGTAGGTTGGGTGATGCAGTGGTTGAGCTAACAGTCGAAGGTCGTGACAGCAGTGTGCCACAGTCTACGCAAGCCAATCTAATGACCGTATATCTGGCGTATGCTGAAGATGAGCAGCGCCAGCATTATCTAGCTTTGCAGGTTAGACAAGGTACTAGTTTGCATGAAGCATTGGCGCAAGCAGGGTGGCTTGAGAAATTTGCAGAACTGGCGAAGTGGTGTGAGCAAGTAATAGATATCACCACGCCAACTGCGAAACGTTGGCATGTAGGGATTTATGCACAGAAACAGCCATTAAGCTATTTGCTACAGCCTTTTGACCGTATCGAGGTATATCGTAGTTTAAGCGCTGATCCTATGTCTCAGCGCAAAAATAAATCTCGTAGCTAACCGTTAACTATTTAAGCTAATAGGTTTCGCTAACTATGATGCTGGCAGACTCTCAATACCTTCGATGCGCGTGACCAAACCATTATCATCAAAGTAAACAACTAAATGCTGGCTGGCGTTTTTGACATCTGCGATGCCTTTGCGGCTACCTTCGGTGCCTGCTTTGTAGTCATAGATATAATCCCAGCGTTTAGGCTCAAGAGTATCTCGAATCGCAGGGCTGCCAAGAGTATAAAGAACTTGGTTTTGATTCATACCCACTTTTAGCTTTTGAGCTTGGGTTTGCGTAATCGCTGTGCCTTGTGGCAAATCAATCTTATAAACACTCAATAATGAGCAGCCAGACATAGCAACAGTAGCGCTAAGCATACTGGTGATAACGATCTTACGTAATGCGCTGGTGTGGCTTAACGGACGGAAATTTAATGTCTTTATCATGGTAAGATGACTCATAAGAAATGAATTAGGTGTGGCCAGCGTGAGGTCGTACCAGTCTGACCGACAATCTTGGACAAATGATACGTCATTTACTTGCAATTGCCTACCACTTACGACATTATTTACCAAACACAATCTGAATAGTTAGATTAATTATATTTTAAATTCATAGGCTTGCATCTCGATATTTAGAAAATAATAAGAGAGATGTCTGCGTAAGTTTTATCAGTTTATTATTAATCATTTACTTTATATTAAATAAAAATAATCTTTGTTGATTATTTATCTCATATTTTCTATTTGTTAAGGCTGTCACAGTCAAAAGGGATATTATGGCTTCTTTTACCAATCAAGATTTACGTAGAGCAGGACTCAAGGTCACGTTACCTCGTATCAAAATTTTAGAGCTATTAGAAAGCGCAGAGCTGCACCACATGAGTGCAGAAGAAGTGTATAAGGCGCTTATCGAGCAAGGTGAAGATGTAGGTCTTGCCACTGTCTATCGTGTACTGACACAGTTTGAACAAGCAGGTATTGTTGAGCGTCATAACTTCGAAAACAATCTATCTGTATTTGAGATTACCCAAGAAGAGCATCACGATCACCTAGTTTGTGATGTGTGTGGCAAGATTATAGAGTTTCATAATGAAGTCATCGAAGAAGAGCAACTAAAAGTAGCAGAAAAACATGGCTTTAAACTGTCTGGGCATTCTCTCGTGCTATATGGCATTTGTGCGGATCAAGCCTGTAGAGATAGCGCGAAATAATTGTCTAGCGTACTAGTAGAAACGCTTATTTCTACTAGTACTACGATATTGAACAGTAAAAAACCCTCGTTATTTATAACGAGGGTTTCTTTTTATATGTCTATTATGCCTAGAAAGCGCAATAATTTAGCTCACATCTAACGATAAACTATCAGCACCTTCATCTAAATTAGCCTTGCCGTTTTTGCTACTGAGCTTAATTTTTAGGCGTAGATCATTAGGAGAGTCGGCATGTAAAATCGCTTCTTTATACGTTATCTCTCCTTGTTCATACAAATCAAAAAGTGCCTGATCAAAGGTTTGCATGCCACTGTCTCGTGAGCGTGTCATCACATCTTTGATTTCATGGACTTCTCCTTTACGGATATAGTCACTAATCAGCTGCGAATTTAGCAAAATCTCAATAGCAGCGCGTCGCCCTTTACCATCAGGTGTGGGGATAAGTTGCTGCGCGATAATAGCTTGCAGGTTCAACGACAAATCCATAAATAACTGGTTATGGCGATTGGTTTCAAAGAAGTGAATGATACGATCAATTGCTTGGTTGGCATTGTTTGCGTGCAACGTTGCAAACACTAGATGGCCTGTTTCTGCGTACTGAATAGCATAACTCATGACTTCACGGTTACGAATCTCTCCGATTAAGATAACATCGGGTGCTTGGCGTAGCGTGTTTTTTAGGCCTGCTTCAAATGAATGGGTATCGATACCAACTTCACGCTGGGTAATAATACAGCCGCGATGTTTATGGACAAATTCAATAGGGTCTTCTATCGTAATGATATGACCATGAGAGTTTTGATTGCGATGTCCTATCATTGCCGCAAGGGTAGTAGATTTACCTGTACCTGTTGCGCCAACTAATAGAATAATACCGCGTTTTTTCATGGCCAACTCTTTTAGCGCTGGCGGTAAACGTAACTCTTCAACCGTTGGAATATTATTTTCAATTTTCCTTAAAATCATTCCTGCCATATCACGCTGTATAAATGCACTGACTCGAAAACGAGCTTGTTGTGCTTCATCAGAGATGGCAAATTGACATTCGTTGGTTTCTTCAAACTCTTTTTGCTGGCTTGGTGTCATTACACCTTTGACCAATCTCATGGTTTGCTCAGCACTCAAAGGTGTCCTACCGACAGGTAAAATTTTTCCATTCACTTTCATGGAAGGCGCTACGTCAGCAGTAATAAAAAGGTCAGAGCCATTTTTGCTGATCATCAACTGTAATAGTTTATCAATGTCCATATCGCACCTATACCAGATGTAAGTCAATTAAAATCATATTTCAAATACGTCAGTAAAAAGTAAGAAAGTAATTACAGAGACCATAAGTTGTTTGTTATTTTTAGTGGTATCTGTCAATACTGTCTGTCAGTACTATAAAAATGCCTCAGGCTGCTTGGCATAAGGACGAGCAACATCTTTACTAATGGTTCCCTTACTTACCAAGTTCTTTAACGTCTGATCGAGGGTAATCATGCCATCACCTGCACCCGTTTGGATAGCAGAATACATCTGAGCGATTTTGTTCTCACGTATCAAGTTACGGATAGCAGGGGTACCTATCATGATTTCATGGGCGGCTATACGTCCACCCGCTTGACGACGTAACAGGGTCTGTGAAATAACAGCTTGCAATGATTCTGACAGCATCGCACGAATCATATCTTTTTCAGCAGCTGGGAATACATCAATAACACGGTCAATTGTTTTAGCCGCTGAGCTGGTATGCAAGGTGCCGAACACTAAGTGACCAGTCTCTGCTGCCGTCAATGCCAAACGGATGGTCTCAAGGTCACGTAGCTCACCTACCAAGATTACATCGGGATCTTCACGTAGGGCAGAGCGCAGTGCTGGCTCAAAACCCAAAGTATCACGGTGTACTTCACGCTGATTGATCAAGCTTTTTTTAGATTGATGTACAAATTCAATCGGATCTTCAATAGTTAAAATATGCTCTTTACGGCTTTCGTTAATATAATCAATCATCGCTGCAAGTGTTGTTGACTTACCTGAACCTGTTGGGCCCGTGACCAATACCACACCACGCTTAAAGTCTGAAACGCGTCTAAAAACATCGCCCATACCTAAGTCTTCCATCGTTAATACTTTGGAAGGAATGGTACGAAATACAGCACCTGCACCGCGGTTTTGATTAAAAGCGTTGACACGAAAACGTGCTAGATTAGGAATTTCAAAAGAAAAATCCGTTTCAAAAAACTCTTCAAAGTCAGCACGTTGCTTATCATTCATGATGTCATAAATAAGCTGATGCACGACCTGATGGGTCATCTCTGGCATATTGATACGGGTCATTTCACCATCAACACGTATCATTGCCGGCATACCCGCTGAAATATGTAAATCTGACGCCTTATGCTTAACGGTAAAGCGCAGCAAGTCTTCGATATTAAGATTATTTTTTTCAGCCATAATTTGATATTCCTATCACTTAGTCTAGGTAAGACAAAACACTATAAAAGTACGTGGTAAACTATTTATCGATAACCTTAATATAATAAAAGATGATAAGAAGCTCACCAGTACAGGTCTTTACCATCACTAGCATATTCAGCAGCATATGTTAAAGCATGTAACAATATCATAACAAGACTATGAGTATTTAACCATCTACTAAATTAAGAAAAAATAGAACTGGATCGTTTTAAAATAATTCTTATAGAAATTATTTTCAATTTACTTTTAAAAATCGGATAGTTATGTTTTTTTTTATAATAAAAATTGCAGAAAAAAATCTCAAAAAATTAATCAAGCAGTAAGGGCAAAATATGAAGGAAATGAATGGCAATATTGATGAAGTGACACTTATCGATAACTGGCAACAAGTTAGTAAGCAGATGAAGCAAGCGTGTGATCATGCTGACAGACAGGCTGATAATGTTATGCTGCTGGCTGTTTCGAAAACGAAACCTGCCGATATGATTGCAACTTTAGCAGAACAAGGACAGCGTGATTTTGGTGAAAACTATCTACAAGAAGCCATCGAAAAAATTGCTGCTCTTAAAGCTCAACCTGTAGGCAAGAGTATCGTTTGGCATTATATCGGTAGTATTCAACGTAATAAGACACGTGACATTGCAGAGCACTTTGATTGGGTACAAACTGTTGAGCGCGATATCATCGCCAAACGATTGAATGACCAACGACCAGCTGACCTGCCACCATTGAATGTGCTGATCCAATTAAATATCGATAACGAAGATAGCAAATCCGGATGTTTGCCAGCCCAGTTGCCAGAGCTGATAACAGCGATAAAAGGCTACGAGCGTCTACAGCTACGTGGTCTGATGATTATTCCTGCTAAGGCAAATACGGATGCCTTTGCTCGAACTAAGCAGTTGTTTGAAGAGATTAAAGCTGACCATCCAGAGTTAAGTGGTTGGGATACGCTTAGTATGGGTATGAGTGGTGATATGGCAGAAGCGATAGAAAGCGGCACAACGATGGTACGTGTCGGAACCGCTATCTTTGGTCAACGTGCTTAAAACAATGTCAATGGGCTAATTAAGCATTCTTTAACTAGCTAGTAAATTAAAGGACATCTTCTAATTTGGTGACTAGCATCTGTGTAATTTTAAGATTATCAGTTGCGATAATCTCAAATCGATAATTAGCATACTCAATCGTGTCGGTCTTTTTAGGGATTTTTCGGAGCATATACATCATAAATCCACTGATAGTCTCGTAATTTTGACTTCGTGGTAAGTCGACGATATCTAATGCACGAATTACATCTTCGATAGGGGTCATGCCATCGATTAGCCACGAGTTGTCAGTGCGCTGGACAATAGGCTGTTCCTCGAGCGTTACCAACTCACCCATTACAATGCTCATCACGTCCTTTAAGGTGATAACACCAACGACTAGGGCATATTCATTCACAATTACCGCAAAATCAGCGCCAGTAGATTTAAACATCTCTAATACTTCAAATAGAGACAAAGTATCAGGCACGAAAAGTGCTGGCTTCAATAGAGTTTTGTTCGTTAAGCTAACTTCTTGTTGGTTCAAAACCAAAGCCAAAAAGCTACGAGATTCTACATAACCAACGATATGCTCTAAATCGTCATCATGGCAGACCAAAAATTTATTGTGGGGCTGCTCAATCATGATATTCACGACTTCTTCGGTACTTGTCTTGGTATCAAAGTAAACGATATTTTCTCGAGGATTCATCACTGAGGTGACGGTACGCTCTTGCATATCAAAGATATTTTCTATCAAGTGATGCTCTTGCTTCTTTAGTACACCCGCTTCGGCACCAGCATCCATCACTGCATAAATATCTTCTGGTGTCATATCATCTTGACGTATGGTCGAGATGCCAAAAAGCTTAAACAGGATATTTGCAGCCCCATCGAACACCCATATAATAGGCTTTAGTATAAATATCAACAACATCATCGGGCGTACGAGCCGTACCGCTATCGTCTCAGCGTTTGACATGGCCAAACGCCTAGGCATTAGGTCGGCAAGTAGTGAAAACAAACTCGTGATAAGTACAAACGATATAACTGATGCTATCGTTTCACTATTTAATAACTGCTCGAGATAAGGGCTAATGGCCGATTCACCCACGGCACCAGCTGAAATAGCGACCGCATTTAGCACTATTTGTACGACGGTGATAAAGCTACCAGGATGCTCTTGCATATTGAGCACATCAAGTGCGCGAACATCGCCTTCTTTTGCCATAATTTGGAGCTTGATTTTGCGGCCTGCGGCAATGGCAATCTCAGCAGCAGAGACAAAGGTACTTAAGGCAAGCAGTAAAAGAAGAAAGATACTAGCGGTTAGCAAACTCATGACGTACTCGAAAAAGAAATAAAGATAATTGAGGCAAAATAGTTAGTGAAACTGTGTGGAAAAGAATATGGTTAGGTGTAAAAATTTTTGATGGATAAAAACCAAAAAAGCTGAGTAAGCACCCAGCTAATAGTAAAAATTCGATATCTTGTAAAACTGGCTAACTAGTACCTCTCAACTCATAGACAGTAGAAATTGAGAGGTGTGTAGTAATTAACCTTTGATTGACCACTTATTGACCAATGGATAACGACGCTCACGCCCAAAAGCTTTATGGCTAATCTTAGTACCGATAGGAGATTGCAGGCGTTTATATTCGCTGTTGTCTACCATCTTGATGACTTTAGCGACCATCTCAGCATCAAAGCCTTTATCAATAATCTCTTGATAGCCCATGTCTTCATCGATATATGACGTCAAGATACCATCTAACACATCGTAGTCAGGTAGGCTGTCTTGATCTTTTTGATCTGGACGTAATTCAGCCGATGGCGGACGAGTAATAACGCGCTCAGGAATAACCGGCGTATCCTCTAAACGGTTACGATAGCTCGCCAATTTATAAACTTGAGACTTATATACGTCTTTTAGTACGTCAAAGCCACCAGCCATGTCGCCATATAGTGTTGAATAACCAACAGCCAATTCTGACTTGTTACCAGTCGTGATAACCAAATGACCGAATTTATTAGACAAGGCCATCAAAATAACACCGCGAGCGCGCGCTTGGATGTTTTCTTCGGTCGTATCTGCTGGCGACTTATTGAATAACGGCGCTAGCGTATGACGAATGCCTTCGACAGCATCAAAAATAGGGCAGACGGTGTAAGAAACATTTAAGCGACGTGCCTGTGCTTGAGCATCTTCTAGACTGATTTGAGAGGTATACTCGTATGGCATCATGACCGCATATACCTTATCAGCGCCTAGAGCGTCAACAGCAATACAGAGTGTCAATGCCGAGTCAATACCACCTGACAACCCGACAATAATGCCAGAGAATCCTGAATGGTTAACATAGTCGCGTAGACCGACGACTAACGCTTGATACATTTCAGATTCACGGCTCAAAGTTAGAGGCGCTTTGGTCTGCTCGTTAAATTTAGCAGTTTTTACATCTAACGTAGCCAGTAGCAACTGGTTCATAAAGCGCGGCGCTTCATGGGCAACGCTACCGTCAGCTTGTACAGCCATAGAGCCGCCATCAAACACTAGATCGTCTTGCCCGCCGACAGCATTGACATAGACGATAGGTAGTTTGTTTTCACGGCTACGCTTGGCCAGCATGGTTTTGCGATTGTCTTGTTTTTCAATCTCAAAAGGCGAGGCGTTTAAGCTTACGATTAAATCAGCACCTTGTTTTTTAAGCTCAGAGATAGGACCTTTTTCCCACAAATCTTCACAGATAAGCAGACCAATAGTAATGCCTTTATAGTCAAATAAAACTTGATTGCGACCTTTATCGAAGTAGCGACGCTCATCAAATACGCCATAGTTTGGCAAAATTTGCTTATGATAAAAGCCTTTTTGATGACCATTATGTAGGATGGCAGCAGAGTTAAAAGTTCCGTGATGATCGACATGCGGATAGCCGACAATCATGACGATATCATCAATATCACTCAAAGTAGATAAAGCGCTTTTGACGCGACCTGACAAGCTTGGACGCAGCAATAAATCTTGTGGAGGGTAGCCTAACAGCGCTAACTCTGGGAATACGATTACGTCAGCACCTTGTTCGCGGGCTTGTAATGCTAGGGTACGCATTTTTTCGACGTTGGTTGCAATATCACCGACCAAAAAATGTGATTGAGCTAAGGCAAAAGTGACAGTATCTTGTGGTTTATTGGTCTTACTGGCTTCGTTTGAGGTGTTAGAGTTGGGGTTATCAGTGTCTTTTGACATTGTTATTGTTCCTATCGATATATTATTAAAATTTGGTGTGTCTGTATTGATTTCAAATAAAATCAAAGTAAATCCGAAATTAACTCAAAACTGCGCTCTTGCATATCAAGCTCAAATATTGAGCTGATATGCTGAGCCTAAATCTCGTATAAGCCTTTATAAAAGACTTATGATTTTGCTCAAGTAACTCACTCTAAGTGATAGCGACACCCTAAAATTAGAACTTATGATAGTCTAAAAGAAGACGATATAAGCGGGTGTTGAAATCTGGCTCAAAGGATTCGCTGTCTGTACGACGATGTAAATAAATATGTGCAAATAAACTTAACTACACTGAAAAGCTTAAAATAATTGCTTTAGTATAACATCAATTGTCGCGACAAATAGAACGCACCAGTGGATTCCCTTATAAGATAACAGTTTAAAAGCTGAACATAAAAGTAGTTTTCAATACATCATTTTTACACACTAAATTCATGCATTATGCGCTAGTCATTATCGTCGCCATCTAGTAAGCTTGCATAGACAAAGTTGTAAGTAAAGATTACAACAACGCGTTATATAATTCACACGCTTTATTGCATAATAAAGTGTGCTAGCTGCATTTTTATTATTTTATCTACAATAATAAATGGCTATAAATTTGTAGTATAGAACTGGACATAGTCATACTATTTAATCGTCATATTACTTAATCTTCATGTGAATTTATAAGTCCATAGCAATATAAGTCCGACCCAATGCTTTTTTGTATGATTCGCAACTCTCGCTAATGGATATGGCTTACAGACAGTGTCTAAGAGCTAATATTCATCACACATTTATAAACTCGCCAGCAAAACTATCGTTTGCTGTCCGCTTTTGGTTTATACGCTATGATTGAAAACTGGACAAAAGAATTTATTATTCAGCGCTTATTGGCAATTACGTTGCTAGTGGTGCTGTTCGTATTGTGTTTTCAAGTGGTGCAGTTTTTTATTGTACCAGCGCTGTGGGCAGCGATTTTGGCCTATGTGACTTTTCCTATTTATAATTTCTTCCATGAAAAGGTGAAGCTGAGCCCAGACTTTAGCGCCGCTATTATGACGGTGAGCATCTCACTGATAATAGGCGTGCCACTGGTCATCGGTGTGTTTATCTTGCAGCAAGAAGCTTTGAGTTTAATCAGTAATTTGATTTACCGTATCAAGGTAGGTTACTTAGATGTGCCTGACTCCCTCAAAGATTTGCCTATCATCGGTCAGCAAGTAAAAGACGTGCTGTGGCGTATTAACAAAAACCCAGAAGGGACGCTAGAAGCTTTTCGCATTTGGGTTCAGTCGCATTTATATTATGGCAAAATAGCATTTGACGTGGTGTTCAGTAGTTTGGCCAAGCTGGGTATGGCATTAATGACGCTCTTCTTCTTTTACCGAGATGGAACCAGTCTGATTCGTCAAATTCGTCAAGCGCTTCGCAATATCATCGGTAATCGTATCGATGGCTATATTGATTCTGTAGGTACAACCACACGTGCCGTAGTCTACGGTATTGGTTTAACAGCGTTGGCACAGGCGACACTGGCAGGTATCGGTTATTATTTCTCTGGTGCACCAAGTCCTATTTTATTAACCATTGTCACGTTTATCATTGCGTTGATTCCGTTCGGCACGCCATTTGTTTGGGGTGGTGTATCTATTTGGCTACTGAGTCAAGGACATACTGCAGAAGGTATTGGCCTAGCATTATGGGGTGTGCTGGTGATTAGCTGGGTGGATAATTTGATTCGTCCTATCGTCATCAGTGGCGCGACTAAAATCCCTTTTATCATTATTTTTATTGGTGTATTAGGTGGTCTAACAGCGTTTGGTTTTGTCGGTTTGTTTATCGGGCCTGTCGTATTGGCTATCGGGCTTGCGGTATGGCGCGAGTGGATATCACAGCATAAGAATGAGATATTTGCTCAGCAAGAGGTGATGCTTTCTGACCCTCGTGCGATAGATCCTGTGCACGAACCAGAATAACGAGTCACTAGCAAATACAATGTAAAAAATTATCGATAGAGACGATGAGTAATGACAAATAAGAATATGGCAGAATCGACGAATAATAAAATCGATAAGTTAAGCGCGATTAAAAATATCACTATTTTAGCGGACAGCAACATCGCCAGTCTGAATGATTTTTTTAATGACGCTATGCTTAGTCAGCTGACTGAGCATAGGGTTAAAATTATCACTGTCGCTGGTCGAGATATTGATGCAGCGCTACTTGCCGAAGCACAGCCAGATGTATTGCTGATACGCTCGGTGACGAAAGTAAACGAAGCGCTACTGGTTGATAATAACAGTGTACAGTTTGTTGGGTCTGCGACTATTGGTACCGACCATGTAGATCAAGATTATCTAGCGTCTCGCAATATCACTTTTGCCAATGCGGCTGGTTGTAGTAAGCATTCTGTGGCTCAATATGTATTGACGGCTATTTTTACTTTGCGTCCGCAGTATTGGCAGCAGTCGGCACCTTTAACATTAGGTGTTATTGGTCTTGGCAATATCGGTAGTACACTTGCTCAATATGCCTATGATTTGGGTTGGCAGGTGCTAGGTTATGATCCTCTATTACCAGCCTCTAAAACTAATAATGCTAGCTTGGAGCAGGTGCTTAGCCAAAGTGACGTGATCAGTCTGCATGTGCCTTTAACCAATGAAAAGAATGCGTCGAACCCTAAAGGTAGTGATTACCCAACACGTCATCTTATTAACGCAGCTGCATTAGCAATGATGCCTGCCGATACGATGTTAATTAATAGTGCGCGCGGGCCTGTAATTGAGGAAAGTGCGCTTGAAGCAGATATTGAGCGTACTGGCCGTCAAGTGGTGCTAGATGTGTTTGAGCATGAGCCAGAAGTCGCAGCAAGCTTACTATCCAAACTTGCTATTGCCACACCGCATATCGCTGGCTATACGCTAGAAGGTAAGCTGCGTGGCACACAAATCATTTATGATGTCTTGTGTGAAAAATTATCGATACCTCCAACTCAATCTATGTCCAATCTGCTACCGCTAAATATGTTCTTATGGTCTGAACTAAAATCACATCCGGATAGACTGCCAAAGTTTTATGACATCATGCAAGATGATACCTCATTGCGAAATAAAGCAGTTGATGGGCAAGTAAATGGTGCTGACTTCGACGGTTTGAGACGTGACTACCACTTGCGCCGTGAGTGGCAGTTTTAATTAAACAAGATACTGAGCAACCAATTATTCATCAGTCGCAGTAGAGCCCCATGACTCAAGCAAATAACATTTCTTCGCAGTTTATTACTTCTAATCCTAGCTACGCGCCAACCATGACACTTGCGATGGCACAACAACGCGCGCTATTCGTCAGCAATATTCGGCAGTTTTTTACCAGTCGACAAGTGCTGGAAGTGCAGACACCGCTATTATCCCAAGCAGGCAATACAGACACTTTTTTGCAGTCTGTAGCAGCTCACGTGACCTATCAAGACCGTCCGCGCACTTATTATCTGCATACCTCGCCTGAGTTTGCGATGAAGCGTTTATTAGCCAGCTGGCAAGTGCCTATTTATCAGATTTGTCCTGTCTTTCGTGATAACGAAATAGGCACGCGTCATAATATTGAATTTACGATGCTCGAATGGTATCAACCTCATTATAGTCTGGACGAGATGGCAACTGAACTTAATGAGTTGTTAGAAGCGCTTTATGGTCATTCAGTTGTGATGAGTCATTATCGCTATGTCGATGCCTTTATGGATTTTGTAGGTATCCATCCGTTAACAGCGAGTTTAACTGCATTGCAAGCCGTGGCAGAAGATATGGGTTTGACAGGATTTGATTTTAATAATGCTGATGATAGCGAAGAAAATCGTCGCCAGAGCTGGTTAGATTTATTATTCAGTCATGCCGTAGAGCCAAACCTAGGTCATGATTTGCCGACATTAATTATAGAGTACCCACCTGCGACCGCTGCATTAGCGAAGACAGCTAGGGATAAAGACGGTAATAAAATTGCAAAACGTTTCGAGCTATACATTAACGGCATTGAGATTGCCAATGCTTATGATGAGCTAGCAGATGGTCAAGCATTGCGTGACCGTTTTGAACAGGATAATCAATTACGCGCGCGTCATGATCTACCTCAAATGCCAATCGATGAACATCTATTAGCCGCATCCAATGATTTGATGCCATGTAGCGGTATCGCAGTCGGTATGGATAGATTGCTAATGGTGTTGACAGGTGCAAGCAGCTTGGAAGAAGTCATTCCTTTTCCCAGTGGGCAAGCATGATTGGATGTGAATCTTTTCAATTATCAGTGATTTAAATACGTAATAAAAAGGCCGTTGCCGATTTACCAATTAGATATTGGCGAATCGACAACGACCTTTTGTATTGGCTGCTTCTAAAATTTAGCAGATACAACCAATTTTAGTAATACTAAACTTATTTATACGGTAGCAACTGCTTCATTGATATCAATGTCGCCATTGTGTAGATTGAAGACTTTGCCTATGGTGTTATCTGCGGTTAGCACCGCGGCTAGCGTTGTGGCTACATCTTCGATTGCATTCTCACCAGAGCTGGTATCATTAATAGTGATTTTGCCTGTACCAGCGCGTTCTTTTAGTGCGCCTGGCTGTACGATAGTGTAATCAAGTGAGCTGTTGTTCACTAACCAGTGATCGGCGTAGTGTTTAGAGATGTAGTATTCTTTTAGATCTGCAATACCTGGGTTTTCATCCCATTTGTCAGTTTCTAATGAAAAGACTGAACTCAGCATAATATAACGTTTAATACCTTTATCTTGTGCAGCCTGCATTGTTTTTACAGCACCGTGCAAGTCAACTTCTAGGACGTTTTTGCCACCAGATCCTGCAACAAAGTAAACAGCTTCAATGTCCTGATCCAGTTGTTTTTCAATAGAGTCTTTGCTGGCTGTAATGTCTAAATCTAGCTGAGTGTAATTATCATTATCAAATAGCTTTTCTTTCTGACGAGTCGTGCCAATAACTTGATGATCATCAGCCAATAACTGCTTAACCAAATCACCGCCCACTCGACCACTTGCACCAACGACTAAAATTTTCATAATCATTCCTATTCTTATTTAAATGCTATTTTTTGAATTATTCAGTAAGTTTATTTATCTTAAAAACTGAATATAGAGTAACAAAGATAGGTAGCACGCTTCGTTATAAAGCGTGCTGATTGAATAGTGTTTGGTTATAGAGTGTATACAGTTTGCAAGGAAGCAAACGTTGGCTAGATAATGTTACTTAATAGAAGACAGGATGGGTAGGCGTCAGATAAAACGATAAAAAGCACTAACGAACCAAGCGATTGAGACCATCGGCAAAGGCTTTTTTATCTCGATCACCGTAGGGTTTCTGACCGCTCATTTCCTGCAACTCTAGGACACCAGTACCGCGCATAGTATCCATAAAGTCGCGCATATTGAGCTTCTGCTTGATGTTGTTTTTATCGTAGACCACACCGCGCGTCGTCAATACCATACCACCTTTATCCAAAATGTCATTGGCCAAAGGAATGTCGCTAGTGATAGCCAAGTCACCAGCCTGTATCTGCTCGACGATATAATCATCCGCTTTGTCGAACCCTGATGGCACGACAGTCATAACAAGTAAGGGCGATTTGCGTAACTTAATCGGCTGATTGGCCACAAATATAGTCATGGTCTTGGTACGTTCAGCCGTTTTAATAATCAAATCTTTGGCAATCAATGGTACCGAGTCTGCGTCCACCCAAATCTGCATTATTTATTGGCCTTCTCAGATTTTGCTGAAGGAGCAGACAGGCTATCTGCTTGGCTGTCTTTATTGTCTAGAACATCAGCTGTGGCATCATTTTGAACACTGTTCTGAGTACTGTTTTTAGCATTAATCTTAACATCGACATCTGCTTTACTAGGCTGAGTATCCACGCTTGCATATTCTTTATCTAGACCAACCTTGTTTGGCAAGATAGCAACCAGTTTTGCCATAGCAGGTTCTAAATCAGTCACGTCATTAGGCATTAAGGTGATATGAGCAATCTTACGATCGTCACGCTCAGCCTTATGATAGCTATGATAATGAGCGCCATCGATATTTAACACTGCACTGATATCAGGATATTGACCCAGCACATTTACCATAATCGCAGGATGCACGTTATCTGTATCGCCTAATGGCAAATTAACCACGGCACGGATATGGTTCTCAAACTGGCTGGTAATAGCGCCTTCGATACTCCAGTGTCCAGAGTTGTGGACCCGTGGTGCGATCTCATTCGCCAATATTGCGTTATGACCGCGAGCATCTTTGGTGACGAACAATTCAAGCGCCATAACGCCGACATAGTCCAAATGGTTCATTACTTTGGTGATAGCATCTGTTGCTTGTTGAAACAGGTGACTCGTGCCAACAGCAGGTGCTTGAGTTTTGGCCAATATACCGTTGTGATGATGGTTTTCGACCAAATCGTAACAGCGTACCTGACCATTTTGCGCTCTTGCTGCAATAATAGAGACTTCACGGCTAAAATTAATAAAACCTTCAGCAATTAACGGCGCAGGTGTTGACGTAAGTGAGCCTTTACCGCTGACAGCGTCTTTTAGATCTAGCCAAGCAGCTTTAATATCACTGTCTTGCCTGATAACGAACTGCCCCTTACCATCGTAACCACCTCGGCTGGTTTTTAGAACGATAGGCAGTCCTAATTCTTTACAAGCATGCTTGAGCTCAGCTTCAGAATTTACTTCCATAAATGGCACGGTTGCGATATCAAGCGTGTTGAACATCTGCTTTTCTTTTAGACGATCTTGAGCGATATCAAGCGCAATCAATGGTGGGAACATGCCTTGCTTGCTGCCAGATTTTGACAAGCTAACCAGTTGCTCAACAGTAGACGTTGGCGTGTTTTCAAACTCTAACGTAAAGACATCCGCTGCTGCGATAAAGTCTTCTAATTGATCACTATGAAAGACACGACCGTATAAGCTGGCAGGGCATTCTGGATTGTCTTCTAAGAATACACATTGGTAACCCAGTGGCATGGCGGCTTCGGCAAGCATCATACCAAGCTGACCACCGCCTAAAATACCGATGGTACGAATGGTTTGGGTAACAGGATAAGCGTTTGCTGTAGTCATGGCAGGCTCTTTGAATAAAAGTGAATAAGGTGTCTGGTCTATTAAAATCTAAAACTCAATGGGTGAAAATAGGAAAAGGTGCACTGTATGCACCTTATCTCTAATCGGAATTTCTTAAAAGTATATATTGATAGCTTCAATCGTTAAGCCTTCAATCTAAAAGACTCTGCTATAAGAGCCGATCGACTTATATCTACCTAAGGATTGATAATACCTGGTGTTGGGCTAGCAAGAATAGTCTCAGTTTGAGCTTGGCGCATTTGGTCGAGCTTAGTAGCAATCGTATCATCATGCAATGCTAATACTTGAATTGCAAGTAGGGCAGCGTTATAAGCACCAGCAGCACCAATCGCCAAAGTACCAACAGCGACGCCTTTTGGCATTTGTACGATAGATAGTAAACTATCCCAACCGCTCAGCATAGATGACTTTACAGGGACACCAAAGACAGGTAGCGGCGTTTGGCTGGCACACATACCTGGCAGGTGAGCGGCACCGCCTGCACCAGCAATGATGACTTGTAGACCATTATCTTTTGCGCTTTTGGCATAATCAAATAATCTATCAGGCGTACGGTGTGCAGAGACCACTTCACAATCAAAAGCAATGTCAAAGTCTGCAAGCAATTGCGCAGCAGCACTCATAGTTGCCCAGTCAGACTGCGAACCCATGATGATGCCGACTTTTGGCTGACCAGCAGGGGAGGTGATTGGACCGTTCTGGTTAGCAGCAGTATTCGTGGTGCTCATGATTGGATATCCTCAAAAAGACCATCATACAAAAATTTTGCTACACTCGTAAAGCCAAGTTTGACTTTTAGTATATACATGGTGTTAATCGCATTGATATCATGACTTTATATATGCTTTTCATCATGATAATACTGAACGAAGTGATTGACCGTCAATGGTAATGGTTGTTCGGTATCCAGTTGATAGCATGTTAGATAGCCGCTATCTACTGCAGCAGAGTAGTCAGTACAGGCAACTTGTGGACTGAGTGGCTCAGGTGTGCCAGTGAGCCAATAGTGCCCGACAAACACAGGTTTATGAGTTTTTAATTCAAAGTCAATATTTTCAGCCAACGCATCAGGCGGAATTTGTGCCAATGCGGACGATGGAGCACGAGACACTTCACGAAGTGTGCGTGTATTAAGCTCATCTAGCCACCAACGTACTCGCACTCGCGTACGTTCGGTACCTTCTTTGTCTACCATCACAATACCATCAGGTAAGCCCGTTTCAACCCCTTTTAGTACTCGTTCTAAAGCGTCAAAGGCGATGGTATCTTCTTTAGCCGTTGCGATTAAACCTGCTGGAGTCAGACAGTTATCATCAGTCAGAAGGGGCTTTAGTATCGCCATGCTATCTGTATCCCAGCAAGCATGCACAAAACACGCATAGTCGGTCTCAATCCATAATGGAATTTCGTATAAACGCTGCAACCAGTACTCATGTTGCTCTGAGCCAAATGGTATCTCTGCCAAAAACGCCTCGTGTTGGCGTCTGTGGATATCATTGTGCGAGCGTAAATACTGGCTAGTATTATCAGGATCGCGCGTGGCATATGCCAACGCATTATATTCATGGTTGCCCATTACTACATCGGCTACATCAGCATCTAGCATTGCAAAGACAATTTCCAGTGTAGCTAGTTGCTGCGAACCACGATCGATCAAATCGCCGATGAACAACGCCCTGTGACCTGTTGGTGGCACGAAATGCTGACCGTTATGCTCATAGCCCAACTGATGCAGCAGACCGACCAGTTTGTCTGCATAACCATGTATATCACCGATAATATCTATAATCATAATGTATTACTAAATCTCCAATGTAGAAGTGTACCCTGCGCAAAATGGAGTTTATAAAATATTGCAGTCTTTAAAGTGCTAGCTTTATTATACGTAAAAATGTCTAAAATCCCGGTGATAGCAACGCATTGATAAAGTGCGGTAGTACTTTTGGTTCCAAAACGATCGTGGCGATAACGCCAAATGCGCCGCCCCACATATGAGCCATATGATTGATATTTGAACCACCGCGTCGATCAGCATAGATACTATAAAATATATAAGCGACGGCAAATAGTATCGCAGGAATAGGGATCACGGCAAAGAGGTAAATTCTTTCCCACGGTGCTAAAAGGATAAAAGCAAATAGCACAGCCGATACGCCGCCTGATGCGCCTAAACTTAAATAACTGGCGTTGTTCTTATTTTTCACGTAACTTGGAATCATAGCAACGATAATTGCCAACACATAAAAAACTACAAAACCGTAGCCAAATAAAAACGGCTGATACAGTCCTTCGATAGCACGCCCAAAGAAATACAAAGTAAACATGTTGAATAGCAGATGCATACTATCAGCATGAATAAAACCATGGGTCACAAAGCGATCCCATTGCCCATTGTTGACGGCTGGTGGATAGAAGATCAGTCGATTAAATAGTGTCTTGTTTTGCCAAGCTAATAAGCTGACAATAACGGTAATAATGATAATAAGCGTCGTATGATTTAACAAATGAAAATCCTTAGGCTGTGCCTGATATGTGACAATGTTACAAATGACAAGCTACAAGTGACAATATTCAAAGCCTAAGCGTTAGGGCTGAGTAAAAATAAATTTGACGTCTGATCCGTATTAAGTACTAACCATAAGCAATAGACTAATACTAACAGCAGTTGCGATAACGCAAATACCTATTGTGTGACAAAACGATGCTTTTTTATGCGGTTATAGTGAATAATGTAGCAGTGTACCATGCAACATAAGTGAAACTTTTGGAGCAAGGTTAAAGACGAGAGTAGTGTTCATTCATCTGCGCTGCAATCAATCTTCTAGACAAAGAAGCAAAATACACAAGTGGCATGGATAAAAATAAAATAAGTGCTTAATTTTGCACATTCAAATAAGGCTGATGGAGGCAGTGGATTATGAACATTATTGACCAGCTAGAACACACAGTAACCCCAGCAGTAATTGGTAATGATAGCAACAATGTCGCTTATGTCAGTTTACTTGAGCAGTTTTATGCTGTTTTGGCCGCGCGTCTAGCTATTCCACAGGTCTACTCACAGCTGCTGCGTACTGATCAAATTATTACCAGCAGCAATAATGAAAGCCCTCTATTTGAACAAATATGGCAAGATAAAAGTCTGCAAGAGACTATTGTCCAAGAATTGTCAGCCACCCATCACATTGATGAACAGACAACTGAGCAACTACTAATTAGTGCCGCGCCGTTGGCATATCGTGAGCTAAAAGTATTGGCCAATGGGCAGTTTTTGCCAGCATTTTTACAAGAAAAACAGGCTGCTTTACGTCCATATTTACCTATCTGGGCAGCCGCTGTGATTACGGATACTCAAGGCGCTAGTCAGCAAGTACAAACAAGTTTCAATTCAGATGATGACTATGTGCCAGTGCATTTGACAGTAAGTGACGACATATCCAACAGACTTGACGACGCCACTTTAGATACTGGAATAGTCACACCAATAACAAATAATGATGCAGAAAGTATAGAGCCAATATCAACTGCTGAGCGCGTAGGCACTGAAGCGTTAGATGACAATATAGTGGCCAACAGTGATGCTATTCATGCCAATCCAGCAGATTATCACCTGGCAGAAAACAGTAATTTGAAGCGTGCGCAGGTGCGTACTCGTAATCAACGAAACGATCTACTAATACGTGTGTTTTTATTAATAGTAGCTCTTGCCGCGCTTGCACTAGCAGCGTGGGCATTATTAGTGAAACCCAATAATGAAATACCAGTAGAACCTGTGGCCACAGTACCTGTTGAACCACCGCCAGCGCCCGTGCCTCCTGTACCAACAACGACTCCTGTTGAGATTATTGTCGGTGTAGACAACGGCGGTAACTTGTACACTTGTAGCGCGACCGTTGGCGATGCTGCACTGCAAAGCACGTTGCAACAGGCACTCAATACAAGCTTTGGTGAGCAGGCAAGTATTTGTGAATTAAACATACAGGATGGGGTAGCAACCACAATCGCTAATATGCCTGTGGAGACACTGCCCAATGTCTTGACAATGCTTAGATCAACACCATTTGCACGTTTGCATGTGCAAAATGATCGTCTCACACTGGAGGCGCCAGACAATATGCTGCTGCAAAAACTGGTTACAGAAGTACGCAACTTAGCACCAGCGATGGTGGTCGAGAGTACAGCACCATTACCGTTGCCTGATAATAGCAATATTGGTGATGCTACGAACAACGTAGCAAATTCAAATAACCAGTTTGTAGATGATGGGGCGGGGATTAATAATCAATTCAATAATAATGGGGTAAGTAGTAACTCTGGCGAATACCAAGCATCAGATGATAATACTGGAGATCGTGTGATACCAACTCCTTTGCCTAACAATAATAATAGTTTTAATAATGCGCCCAACAATCTGCCTACCAATGGCGCGAGCAATATTCCCAACAATTTTCCTTCAAATAATCAAACGACCAGACCGCCAGGCCCTTTTTCACCTTCAGAAGTAGATGAGATGGCAAACACGGTTATCGTTGCTGAACCAGCTCAAGTTAGATAGTTTTTATAAGGCACGCTGTTTCATAGGGCGTGTCTTTTTATATGGCCTATCTTTTCATGTAATTTAGCTACAGTTACGTGTGCCAACCGAAACATTACTTACTGTATCATTTGCACAACAACGTACAGACTGTGAATAGCAGCTTAAGAATTTTATAATAATCAAAACCAAACAAAGTAGTTTGATGAATTCATCACCACCATGACTACTACTATGATGATTTAATATAAAAGAATGATACAGCTGCTTTTTGAGCAAACGAATGATATAAATAAAAATTAAGGGGAGAGCCATATTATGGATATTATTAGCCATTTGACACGCACCGTCAGCCCAGCCGTATTAGAAGATGACCGTAGCCCAGCTAAGAAAAATCTATTAGAACAGTTTTATGCCATTTTTGCTGCTCGTCTTGCAGACAATGATACTTTTAGCCGCTTCGTCAATGAGAACATTGCCCGTGATGACAATGCTTTTTATGACCGTGTATGGACGGAAGGAGCACACCGCGACCAAATCTCTCGCGAACTGGCAGGCAAACACAATGTCGATGCGACTGCTTCACGTGGTTTGATTGCAATGGCAGCGCCACTGGCTTTTCATGAGATAAAAAGCTTAGCTGGTACCACGCCCGTTCCACAATTTTTGAATGACAACCTAAATAGTTACCAGCATCATATCCCTGCATGGGCGGGTACTGTTTTGCCTGCTAGTGCAGTCGCTGCCACTTCTACTGCGGCTGGCACACCGATTTCTGATACCACTAGTACAGCGCCATTGCAAAGAGAAGAAGAGCCAAAAGAGAGCTTTATGAAAGCACTGCTACCTATTATTGGTTTGATTATCTTGGGTGCATTGGCTTGGGCACTACTCAGAGGTTGTCAAGAAAACCCTGAACCTGTAGCAACGCCAGCGGCTACAGTGCAGCAAGGGGCACAAGGTAATGAGGCACTAGCGGTTGCAGGCGCGATTGAACCTGCATCACTGAGTATCGCAACTGGTGAAAATAGCGAGCTGTATGCTTGTCGTATGAGTGTAGGTGATGAGACATTACAAACCAATGTTATGAACGCTTTGACTGGTGCATTTGGTGACGAAGCTAATAAATGCCGTGATGACGTTGATGATAATTTTGCAGTAGATATGCCAGCATCTGCTCAGTTGGCAACGATATTACCAATTATCAAAAATGTACCGAACGCGAGTATGATTATCAAAGGCGATAACATTACTGTCAACGCTCCTGATAAAGCCGCGTTGGACAAGTTGGTTGCTGACTTACAAGCAGCTGCTCCTGCCATGACCGTGCAAGCTGAAGGTCCATTAGACCTACAAGGCGAGATTGATGACAGTCTGGCTGCTGCAGATGTGGCGATGACCAATCTAGGTAAAAACCCAGATCCACGTGATGTTGCTCGCGCTTTGAGTATTCAGGTGATTAACTTCCAAGTAGACGAAGCGGTTATACCTGAGGTCAATAAAGCGCTGTTAGTTCGTGCTGCAGGAATCATTAATAATGTACCTGATATGAAGCTGATGGTTGTCGGTCATACAGACAGTCAAGCCTCTGATACCTATAATATGGAGCTGTCTCAGGAGCGTGCTGAGTCAGTGAAAGCGTATCTAGTATCTAAGGGAGTTGATGCCAGTAAACTAACGACCAAAGGCATGGGCGAATCAGAACCAATCGCAGATAATTCAACCGAACAAGGTCGCTTCCGCAATCGCCGTATTGAGTTTATGGTCAATGACGAAGTGGTCAGCGCCAATGATGGCATGATGATAAACGGTGATTCGCTAGATCCAGACATAAACCCATTAGATAGTAACAACGACGATTTGTTACCAGATGGCGATGATGCTACCCAAGGTACTGCGGTAAACCCAACCAATTAATCTATTTGTTCTTATTTTGATTATAGTAGCCGAATGACAAAAACCGCATCTTATAAAGGTGCGGTTTTTTTGTATGCTACTCAATGACAGTTGGACAAGATATTATTTATACAGAGTAGGATCTGTTGATTGCTTAGCAGTCTGACCATCAGCTTGCGCATCAAAGAAAGTCTGAGTAACATTTTGCTTGGCTTGCTGCCAGTATTCAAACTGCTGGCAGGTAGATTCAAGGTCGCCTTGCCATGTTGGGATGTTGCCGCGCATGGTTTTGATACGTTGCTGATTAGGGTAAGGCAGATCTTGCGCAGCTTTAGCCGCCTCATGAGCAGCCACACGGTCGTTGCACACGAGGGCAATATCACAACCGGCATCAATGGCCGCTTTTACGCGAGCACTGACATCACCAGCCGCCTTTGCACCTGCCATCGATAAGTCATCAGAGAATAATACCCCATCAAATTTAAGCTCATCTCGAATGATATCTTGTAGCCAAATTTTAGAGAATCCTGCTGGCTTGTCGTCTACTTGCGAAAATATCACATGTGCTGGCATAAGAGCGTCCAGACTATGTAGCGTTTGAGCAAAAGGTTGCATGTCGCTATTGATGATTTCATCCAAGCTGCGCGTATCTATGGCTTCTGATACGTGCGAGTCAGGAGCGATGGCACCATGACCGGGGAAGTGTTTACCAGTGGTTGCCATACCAGCGGCTTTCATTCCACGCATGAACTGTGTTGCAAGCGCAGTGATGGCTTGTGGCTCATGATGAAAACTGCGGTCACCGATGACTTGGCTAATACCATCTCTATCTAGTACGGGTGCAAAGCTCAAATCGATTCCTACAGCCAGCACTTCAGCTGCCATTAGATAACCGCAATCGTAGGCGCAGCTGAGTGCTTGATTTGGGTCTTGATTAAATAGCTCACCCAATCGCCCCATAGCAGGTAGGGGCGTGAATCCTTCACGTAGCCTCGCGACTCGTCCACCTTCTTGGTCCACACCGATAAGTATGTCTTGATTGTGATAACGTATATCCTCGCATAGTGCTCTGACTTGGGCCGCATCTGTGACGTTGCGACCAAACAATATTACTCCGCCGACCTGTGCTTGTTTAATCAAACTGACATCTTCAGCGGTCAAAGCAGTACTATCGATATCTATCATTAAAACGCCGTACATCGCGTATTCCTTATTATTTTATATATGGTTATATTATGAGGGTGAATGATTATATATGGCTATCTTATTATGACAGTTATTATTAACTGAGCATAATGTGGCAGATTATTGGGGTCAAATCAATTTACTAATAGCCAGTAGATTCAGTCATCAAATCGATGTTAATAGCCCTCAATTACTATGTATGATAAAAGTGATAGAAAGTTTGGTATGTACAGAGGTAGCGTGTAAGATTGCTTATACAGTTTGAGACAGTTCAGTATTTATGCGCGTGATAATATTGATTGATTTTTGACTATATATCAGTATTTAATGATGCATAAAGTATAAGAATAAAAAGCGCAGCATTTATAGGTCATAACAGATTCGAGCATTTCTAATTCTGATAAATTACCCAATACTATTAACTTCAAATAACTAGGTACATATGATGAAAAAACAACCAGCACAGTGGTTACTCAGTGCAGCGTCAGTGGGCATCGCTGGTATTATCCTGACCCAAAGCTACGGTACTGCAGTCGCCGAGACCAATACGGGAAGTTTCGTTCAGACCCCTGAGCAAAAGGTCACCACCCGTCAAGTAGCTGCCTTGCTGGATCGCAGTCATTATCTCAATCAACCTTTGGATAGCAAGACTGGTAGTGAAATCCTATCAATGTATATTGATAGCCTTGACCCAAACCATACGTTGTTTTTGCAATCCGATGTTGATGAGCTGAAGAAAAAGCACGCTGAAGACTTTGGTGCTCGTCTAAAACAAGGTGATCTATCTGCAGGGGTAGAGGTGTATGATCGTTACCGCAAACGCTCAAACGAGTACTTTGCAATGGCCACTAAGATGCTCAAAACAGATATTGATTTGACAGGTAATGACACAATCATTCTTGATCGTGAAAAACTCGGCCATTTTAAAACCAAAAAAGAGCAGCGTGATTACTGGGAACGTCAATTAAAGTTCCAGTTGATGAGTATTACCCTCGGTCAAGAAGACGAAAAAGCCAAAGAGAAAGTGTTTTTAAGTAACCCAGATATCACTCGTGGGCAAGACTTGGTACGTAACGATGAGCGTACGCCAAATGAAATTTTACAAAATCGTTTGTCGCGTCAACAAGAGCAGTTTAAGCGTCTTAAAGATGATGAAATCATGGAGACCATCTTAAATACGGCGATGCTGACCTATGATCCGCACAGTAATTACTATGCACCGATTCAAGCGACGGAACTACAAATCCAGTCTAGTCTTCAGTTAGAAGGTATTGGTGTCTCTATTCGTCCAGATCGCAAAAATCCGGACTATACCCGTATTGTGACTTTGGTCGATGGTGGTCCAGCCGCCAAGTCGGGTCAAATCAAGCCCAATGACTTGATCGTTGGTATTGCAAAAGATGGCGAAACCATGACGGACGTGGTTGGTTGGTCAACGCGTGAAATTGTGAGCTTGATTCGTGGTAAACGCGGTACATCGGTTACACTGAAACTACGTCAACCTAACACCCCAGATGCTAGCGCCCGTACGGTCACGGTGGTACGAGACATTATTCAGCAAGAAGAGTCAGGCGTCACTCAGCGAGTGGTAGAAGTGCAGCGTCCTAATATTGATAAGACGCCAAAACGTATTGGCGTACTTGAGATACCAAGCTTTTATTTAAACTATCGGGCGCGTCGTAATGGTGAAGACTACCGTAGCGTTAGTATCGATACTGAAAAAGCATTAAAAGAGTTGAATAAACAAAATATCGATGGCCTAGTGGTTGATTTGCGCAATAACCCTGGTGGCTCGTTGGATGAAGTTGCCAAGATGTTAGGTTTCTTTATCAAGAGCGGACCACTAGTACAGATTCGTGATAATCGCGGCAATATTCAAGTGTATCGCGACAACGATGGCGGCGAGCAGCTGTATGATGGCAAGATGGCGGTCATTACCAATTTAGCATCAGCCTCAGCCAGTGAAATCTTTGCCGCTGCTATCCAAGACTATGGTCGCGGATTAGTGGTTGGTAGTACGACAACTGGTAAAGGCTCGGCGCAGATTCAGCTCGATAGCTTAGCCTTGGGCTCTGCTACCTTAACTCAGCGTAAGTTTTATCGTGTCACTGGCGGTAGTACGCAGAATAAAGGTGTCGTACCAGACGTTGAGCTAGTTAATATCTATGATGATGCAACCTTTGGCGAGCGCGCTCAGAAAAAAGCATTGCCTTGGGACACTATCAGAACGGCGCCGTACAAGCCTGAAGGGACGTTTACCAGTGATACATTGGCGACACTCAATCAGCAGTCTAAGATTCGCCAACAAAAAAACCCACAATTTACTTATCTGTCGACACTAAATGATATTCGTAACATGGATGATGAAAAGAAACCTGTTCGATTAGATATCAATAGCCGCAGAGCTAAAATGCAATTAATTGAAAAACGCTCATTAGAAGCAGAAAACAAGCGCCTTATCGCAACTGGTGAGCGTCCGTACTCTAACTGGAATACTTATCAAGCAGCGATGGACGCAAAATTTGAAGAGCGTAGCCGTATGAAAGCAGCTGAACGTCCAGAGTTACCAGAGGATGAAGCGTTCATTAATGAGGCAGCTTACCTTATGCTCAGCGCGGAACCTAAGACAATGCTTAGCCCTGAAGAGAAGCTATAATGTGAAGTTATTATAGCGTTACGTAATCTATGTAAGCATATGCTTACATAGATTGACGTTTAGACCTCTTACCAACGAAGGGTCAATCTGCGACTATAACTGTACGGCACGATTGAACGAAACGGTTCATTGATACTAGGGATTGGTATCTTAAAGGTCGCACTAGGGATAAGTAGTTTGCTGATTAAGGATGATAAGGCTGGATGCCTGTCAGTTATGAGATGCCCCGGGATTAGGTATCACGTAACGCTAACATGGATGGTTGGTAATAAAAGCCGCATGACGCTTGTCGTTATGCGGCTTTGTTACGTATGGAGACTAATAATTTTTGTGTCAGGTTTTTTAAGTAGATAGTATTCAAGTTGAGTAGCACTGTATACGGAATTAGTATTCAGTTCATAGATGAGCACATCTACATTAATTCAAAACTTACCATGAGATAAATATAAAAAAAGGCCAGTAACCTTATCGGCTACTGGCCTTTTAGATTAGATGATAAATTTAATAACTTATTATCTAACTATATTCACTACACTCTAGAAGATATTAGTGCTCAACGCCACCTGCACCATGTACATGGCCATGGTTTAATTCGTCTTCAGTTGCTGCACGTACTTCTTGGATTTCAACATCAAATGTCAAACGCTTGCCAGCCAATGGATGGTTTGCATCAACAGTCACTTCTTGATCGTTCACAGCAGTCACAGTAACCAACATTACTTGGCCACCAGCTTCTGACTGGAACTGCATACCAGGCTGAATGTCATCAACGCCTTGGAAGTTGTCACGTGGTACGTGCTGTACTGCTTGCTCTTGGTATTCGCCGTAGCCATCAGCAGGTTCAACGACTGCATTAACTTTTTCGCCAGCAGACTTACCTTCTAATTGTGCTTCTAGGCCTGGGATAATGTTGCTGTGACCATGCAGATAAGCAAGTGGCTGACCTTCTGGTGACTGGTCAAGGATATTGCCTTCGTCGTCTTTTAGTGTGTAATTGAATTTGACGGCAGTGTCTTTTGCGATAGTAGTCATAAAATATCCTAAATATATCTATGTAAAAAATTAAATACGGTTGCAATAAACCTAAAAAAGCCAATCTGCAAGCCAAAAGGCCACGTCATTAGTCAATTATCATCAGTTTATTAAAGTAACTTTAGCAGTTAGCATCTTTAATTGAGATGGCCCACATAACTTTCAAGGCAAAAAACATAAAAAATGCCAATTAATGCCACAATTTACAATAATAACTGCTATTTTCTATAGTTAATGCATAGCTATTGGCTATTCATGGTTTAGGAGTTGCTTTTTTAGAGTAGGACTTCTAGCATAATTATAAAAATAAGGATGAGAGACACGATGACTGCATTTGCCAATACCACTACTAAACAACCAACGAGTAATGTTTCGACCAATCATGATGATACTAAAGCTAAAACGATAGCTGATATAAGCTATCAATTTGATTTTGCCCGTTTCTACGAGCATTTGGTCGATGTCTCACTGAGTTTTACAGCAGTATCCGACGCGCCGCAGCTTTGGTTACCAGCGTGGATACCAGGCAGTTATCTGATGCGTGAGTTTGCCCGAAACATCACTGCGGTACATTATCAAATAATAGAAGCTCCAACAGCAGATAGTGACAAGCAGCCAAAGACTTATCGCGCGCAGAAAATCGATAAAAACACATGGCAGCTGCCAGCGGTGCAAGCAGGGCAGACGGTCATCGTCGAGTACGAAGTCTATTGCTATGACTTGTCTGTGCGTACGGCCTACGTCGATCAGCAACGACTTTATGGTAATTTCACCTCACTTGCGCTAGCCGTCGAAGGGCAAGAGCAATCACCTGTCCAAGTTAGCTTGATTGTGCCTGATACATTTTTTGCAGACAAAGAAAGTAGCAAAGTACTGTTGGCCTGTGGTTTGGACGCTACGCACCTGCAGATTGATCAACAGCAAAAAGGCCGTCAGCAAGCGAATAGTCAGCACCTTTATAAGTTACAGGCAGCCAACTATCACGAACTAATTGACTATCCATTTGAAATAGCAGAACAAGAAAAGTTTGATTTTATTATTCATGATAATGAGCATCAGACGCTACATCATAGCTTTTATCTGGCAGGCAAGCAGAATGCCAATCTAGGTCGGTTGCAGCAGGATATTACTCAGATTTGTCAGTCCTACGTAGATTGGTTAGGCGATGCGCCATTTGACGATTATACCTTTATGACCTTTGCCAGTGGTCAAGACTATGGTGGGCTTGAGCATATCAACTCGACTAGCCTTATTACCCCGCGTAATGACTTGCCAAGCACCAATGAGCCAAAGCTACCGAGTACAGATTATCAGCGATTTTTAGGATTATGTAGTCACGAGTATTTTCACTCATGGTGGGTGAAGACGGTACGTCCTGATGTCATGATCGATGTCGATTTGCGTCTTGAAGCATTTACCCCATTACTTTGGGTGTTCGAAGGGTTTACGTCTTATATCGATGACTTCATGTTGCAAGCGTCAGGTGTGATTGATAAAGCCAATTATCTGCGACTGCTAGCCGAGCAAATTAATCGCTACTACCAGACTCCAGGGCGTGGTAATCAAAGCGTGGCAGAGTCGAGTTTTGATGCTTGGATTAAACTGTATCGCACCGATGAAAATACAGGCAATGCGGGTATCAGCTACTATAATAAAGGCGCGTTGGTAGCCCTATGTCTGGATCTAATCTTACTCGAAAATAGTGATGGTCGTTATCGTTTGTTTGATGTGGTCAAAGCTTTTTATACTCAAGCCAAGCAGAACGACAGTAAGCGGATTGGTATCAGTAGTGCTGACATGGGCTCTGTTATTGAGCAGTTTATGCCGCTAGCAGAATGGGAAGATTTTGAACGCCGTTATGTCAACGGGGTAGAAGAGCTGCCAATTGAAGCGTTGCTAGTTGCAAATGGTGTCAAAATACAGGCGAATACTAAAGAAACGGCTGACAAGCATGTGCCTTGGGGTATGCGATGTAACGAAACGCCAGCTGGGCTCAAAATCAATCGTGTGATGCGAGATAGTATTGCGGCTAAAGCTGGTATTTCAGCACATGACGTTATTATCGCGATTGACGGCATCAAAGCGGATACGAAACAGCTTACCGCCTTGGTTAATATAGCGCATCCTGTTGAATGTTATTTATTCCGTCGTGATGAGCTGATGTGTGTTCAGGTTCAACCCGAACCGACAACTAAAGTGAAGCCGCGAGATGAGACAATTAGCATGACTGGAGCAGTACCTCCTCATAAAGTAAGCTTACGCTTAGCAAAAGAAGATAAGACGCTAGACAATGATAATGAGCAATTAAAAGGTGATGCAGGTTGGGAGACATGGCTCAATGTTATGAAACGGTAGCCACGATGCTATATAAAATACCTTTCCATAATAAAAACCATCTTCCGAGCAATCATGCTTAGAAGAGGGTTTTCTAAATCACTTTTAATATTGTAGATATGTCCAAGCAACTTAAATGCTCGATAGGTCAGAGGTTAGCGAGAAGATATACGTTTACTGCTCTTTAGCTCTGTTATCTGGGTTATCTGAGTTCTTATTATCGGTAGTTTCGGGCTCAATATTTTCATCTACAGAGCTATCGTCTTTGTCGCTATTTGCAGCCTCAAGCGCAGCAATCCAGTTTCTCATCATATCAATTTCAGTTTGCTGGTTATCAATGACGTCTTGCGCCAACTGACGCATCTCTTCATCTGTCCCATATTCGAGCTGAACTTTTGCCATATCAACAGCGGCAATATGATGCGGTAGCATGCCGCGTGCAAATGCCATATCAGGTACGGGATCAGCCACACCCAAAGTCATTTCGCCATGCATATTTTCCATGTTTTTAGCATATGCTTGCTGCATTGCCACAGTATTTGGCTTAGGTTTGGCAGCATCAGGATGGCTAGCCAGCCACTTGTTTAAGACATCGATTTCAGCTTGCTGTGCCGTGATGACGTCTTGAGCAAGTTGGCGCATCGCTTCGTCAGTGACATATTTGAGCTCTATTTTTGCCATCTCTACCGCGCCGCGATGATGTCCCAACATGCCTTTAGCAAAAGCGGTATCAGGATCGTTATACCCCATCCCAATCATCATCTCATCATGCATTCTAGTCATCGATCTCGTATAGTCTCTGAGCATATCGCTCATTTGAGACTCATCACTGACACTGTTATCACTGTCATTTTTTAGAGTATCATCTGCCATATCGTCATGCTCAGCATGTGGCATATCAGTCACTGGCGGTGAGGTTTCTTCTGCAGGATTTGATTGGTTGTCCTCTGTCGTTGGCTGACAGGCGCTCAATACAAGCGCTGCAGAAATGCTAGTGACCAACGAAAGAAAACGACGAGAAGCAATCATGACATATCCCTATTGTGGAAAAACCAAACGATAAATGGATAATACCTATTATACATAATCAATTACGTGCTGAATGTTAGCAGATAAACCTTACCCATTCGAGACACTATGTTTAACATGTCGTAATATATTAGTGTCAGAGCTTTATATTCGTGGCTAAACAGCTAAACAGCTAAGCAGCTAAGCAGCTAAGCAGTGTGAACTAATCAACAATATATAAACTTAAAACCATCTAAACTAGCTAGAAATACCTAGCTGACGACAGTGTTCGCTAGTTAGATGAACACGTACAAACTCCCCAACAGCTAACTCACCTAGCTCAAATCCTGCCACTGACCAACGTATCAAACGCAGACAAGGTAAACCGACATGCGCTGTCATACGTCTAACTTGGCGATTTTTCCCTTCATATATTGTCAGCATTAGCCATGAGTCCGGTACGCTTTTACGCTCACGTATTGGCGGATTGCGCTGCCAGAGTACCATCGGTAGTTCTTCTTCACTGACGTGTTTGACCTCAGCAGGTAGCGTTTTACCATCTTTTAAAACCACGCCACGTTTGAGCTTATTGAGTTGCTCAGCAGTAGGGATTCCTTCTACTTGCACTAAATAAGTTTTACCTTGTTTGCGCCCTGCATTGGCTTTTGGCGGATGAGTAATTGCTTTATTAACGCGACCATCATCGGTCAAAATCAGCAAGCCCTCCGAAGTGGCATCTAACCGACCAGCAACTCGCAAAGCCTTATCGGCAAAGTATTGCGATAGGGTGATGTGGTCGTTATTACTGTCATCTCTAAACTGACTTTGTACGCCGTAAGGCTTGTTGAATAGAATGAGACTAGAAGTAGACATAAAACGGTGTTTCCTAGTTTGTGATGGACAATGAATCATTGTAGCGTATGTTTTGTGATGCAGAGCTAGTATTAAGCGACAAGACTAAAGGTGATACATTTAATGTGCTGTATGGCGCATGACCTACTACAAAAGTAGGACAGCGCTTATATAAATTTGCTGTTATCCTAAATCCGCATTCTGATAGTGGTATTGATGTTTTTAATAGAGAAATATCTACTATCTGCAAGCGACAATCATTATTTGGGTCTCTATTTTAATTTTTTAGCTTCGAGCTATTTTCAACATTGTTCAAATCAATGTCGCAAGTGTCGTACTCATCAAAGTTTTGCTTAGCCGATAAGCGCTTAGAGCGTTACCACTATAATAAAACGGTTAGCATAACAAAGTGTCTAGTTCGCTTGCGACGTCCAACATACAACCAAGGAGTATCATCGATGTTATATGATAAGGTTATCGTGCCAAGAGACGGCGAAAAAGTGACCGTAAACGCAGATCTAACATTAAATGTTCCTAACCATCCGATTATTCCGTTTGTGGAAGGTGATGGAATCGGTGTAGATATCACGCCTGTCATGATAAAAGTAGTCAATGCTGCGGTTGATAAAGCGTATCACGGCAAGAAGTCTATCATTTGGATGGAGACGTATCTTGGTGAAAAAGCAGCGAAAGTATATGACGGCGACTATTTGCCAAGCGAGACACTAGAGATTCTAAAAGACTACGTCATTAGTATCAAGGGTCCATTGACCACACCAGTGGGTGGCGGCTTTAGTTCGCTAAACGTCGCAGTGCGCCAAAACCTTGACCTATACGTATGTCAGCGCCCCGTGCGCTGGTTTGAAGGCGTGCCAAGTCCAGTACAGCATCCAGAGCTGACGGATATGGTTATCTTCCGTGAAAACACAGAAGATATCTACACAGGTATCGAGTGGAAAGCGGGCAGTGATGATGCCAAAAAAGTTATCAATTTCTTAAGAGATGAGATGGGTGTGACCAGTATTCGCTTCCCTGAAGACTGCGGCATCGGTATCAAGCCTGTCTCAAAAGAAGGCTCACAGCGCTTAGTACGTAAAGCAATTCAGCATGCCATTGATCATGATCTGCCAAATGTGACCCTAGTGCACAAAGGCAATATCATGAAGTTCACTGAAGGCGCATTTAAGGATTGGGGTTATGAGCTGGCAGCAGGGCGTTTTGGTGCAGAGTTATTAGATGGCGGTCCATGGATGACCATGAAAAATCCAAAAACGGGTAACGATATTATTATTAAAGACGTCATCGCTGATGCGTTCTTGCAGCAGATTTTGATGCGTCCAGCAGATTATTCTGTAGTAGCAACGCTTAACCTAAACGGTGACTATATCTCTGATGCCTTGGCGGCTGAAGTAGGCGGTATTGGTATCGCGCCTGGTGCAAACAAAGGCGGCGCGATCGCTGTTTATGAAGCGACGCACGGTACTGCGCCCAAGTACGCTGGTCAGAATAAAGTAAACCCAGGCTCACTGATATTGTCTGCTGAGATGATGCTTCGTGATATGGGCTGGACGGAAGCAGCTGATCTTGTCATTAGCGGTATCCAAGGTGCGATTGCCAATAAAACAGTCACGTATGATTTTGAGCGTCTGATGCCAGATGCTACCTTACTGAGTACTTCTGAGTTTGGTAAGGCGATTATTAAGCATATGGAAGCCTAAGACTATTTAAGCTCTCAGCATTCTATTTTATTACTATGTATCAAAAGCCGCCTGATTATATAGGTGGCTTTTTTTATTTCACTCTTTATAAAACTTTTAGAAAACACAAAAAAACACCTCAACGTTCGAAAACGGTTGAGGTGTTTTTTACTAAGACTTAAACTCGCTTAATCGCTTCTGTGTATAAGACCCAAAAGCGATTAGGCTTAATGGTTTAAGAGCAATCGCTTAAAATTATAGCGATGCCAACGTCTCGTTAAACAAAGCGCTTGGACGCATTACTTTCTTAGCCAACTCTTCATCAGCATAGTAGTAGCCTTTGATGTCTACCGGTTTGCCTTGAGCTTGGTTAAGTTCTTTAACGATGGCTTCTTCGTTCTCTTTTAGCTTTTGCGCGAATGGGGTAAATTGCGCTTTTAGCTCGCTATCTTGATCTTGCGCTGCAAGCTCTTCTGCCCAGTACATTGCTAGATAGAAGTGGCTACCACGGTTGTCCAGCTCGCCAGTTTTACGTGATGGCGACTTATCGTTTAGTAGCAGTTTTTCTGTTGCTGTATCTAGCGTGTCTGCCAAGATTTGAGCTTTAGCATTGTTGTCGTTGTTTGCTAGATGCTCCAAAGATACCGTCAAGGCCAAGAACTCACCAAGTGAATCCCAACGTAGATGGTTCTCTTCTGTCAGCTGCTGAACGTGCTTCGGTGCAGAACCACCAGCGCCAGTTTCAAACAAACCGCCGCCTTTCATTAGTGGTACAACTGATAGCATCTTGGCACTGGTACCTAGCTCTAGGATAGGGAACAAGTCAGTTAGGTAATCGCGTAGGATGTTACCGGTCGCAGAGATAGTATCTAGACCACGAGCAACGCGCTCTAGCGTATAACGCATCGCACGAACCTGAGACATAATCTCGATATGTAAGCCAGTAGTATCATGATCTTTTAGATAGGTTCTAACTTTTTTGATTAGCTCGTTTTCATGTGGACGGTATGGGTCTAACCAGAAGATAACAGGCGTATCTGATTCACGAGCACGGCGTACAGCAAGTTTTACCCAGTCTTGAATAGGCTCATCTTTAACCTGACACATGCGCCAGATATCACCTTTCTCAACACGTTTTTCAAGTAATACTTCATCAGTATCAATGTCGACGATGCGTGCAATACCAGCATCGCTAGACTCAAAAGTCTTGTCGTGCGAGCCATACTCTTCAGCTTTTTGAGCCATTAGGCCAACGTTAGGAACGGTGCCCATTGTTTTTGGATCAAAGTTACCATGCCATTTACAGAAGTTGATCATTTCTTGGTAAATACGGGCAAAGGTAGACTCTGGCATGACGGCTTTACAGTCATACATTTTGCCATCAGCGCCCCACATTTTACCACCTGAACGAATCATCGCTGGCATAGAAGCATCAACGATTACATCACTTGGTGAATGGAAGTTGGTGATACCTTTTGAAGAGTCGACCATCGCCAGACGTGGGCGATGCTCTTGACACGCATGTAAATCACGCTCAATTTCTTCACGTTTTGAAGCTGGTAGCGTTAAGATCTTGTCGTATAGATCTGCCATACCGTTGTTGACGTTGATACCTAGCTCATCAAAGAATGCGCCATGTTTCTCGAAGGCTTCTTTGTAGTAGATTCTAACTGCATGACCGAAGACGATAGGATGCGAGACCTTCATCATGGTTGCTTTTACGTGCAATGAGAACAAGATACCAGCTTCGCGGCAATCTTCCATTTCACGCTCATAAAACTCTAATAGTGCTTTTTTGCTCATGACCATCAGATCGATGACTTCTTTATCAAGCAAAGCAATTTTAGGCTTTAATACTTTTTGAGTACCGTCATCAAGTAACAACTCCATACGTACTGTACGAGCTTTATCTAATGTCATAGATTGCTCGCCATCGTAGAAGTCGCCGCCATGCATGTGTGATACGTGCGTGCTTGACCATTGCTTCCACTCACCCATAGAGTGTGGATGCTTACGTGCATAGTTTTTAACTGCTTTAGGAGCGCGGCGATCTGAGTTACCTTCACGCAGTACTGGGTTCACTGAACTGCCTAAGCTTTTGCCATAGCGCTTGCGTAGCTCTTTTTCTTCGTCAGTTTGTGGATCTTCTGGGAAGTTAGGGATAGCATAGCCTTTGCTCTGTAGCTCTTTGATAGCGGCTTTTAACTGCTGTACAGAAGCACTGATGTTTGGCAGTTTGATGATGTTGGTATTTGGATCTTGAGTCAGACGACCTAGCTCAGCTAAGTTGTCCGGAACACGTTGCTCTTCGGTCAAGTATTCAGGGAATTCAGCCAATATACGCGCTGCAACAGAGATATCGCTGGTTTCAACTTCAACGCCTGCTGTTTTAGTGAATGCTTCGACAATAGGTAAGAACGACAGAGTCGCCAGCGCTGGGGCTTCGTCAGTTTTTGTATAAATAATTTTTGACATTTTAGTTAGATCTTCCTTTAGGCTGTAGTTAATAATAAAGCTCAAATATAGTGTTTAATATGCGTCAATGATACTATGCAATAATCCATGATATGGTTAGAACAAGTACTTCATATGTAGCTTCTTAGAAATTTTTAAGACAGGTCAGACATTTTCTTTTAATAATATTCATGAAAAAAGCATTTAAAGGCAACACGTTAACGGTCGGTACAAAATTGCCTAAAAGTGAATCACTGACGCTACATTATAATCAATCCACTATAAATCCGATAGGATGTCAATCGTATACCATGAACTAAGTATACTGTTTTAGCTCGTATCCTATGGTTTCGAATTATACTAAGCTAATAACAACCTTATTCTACCAGTCATCGGCTCCGATATCATCTTTTCCATACAACTACTGTTTTTTCATGACGTTTTATATTGATCTCACTGCCCATGAGCGCAGTCGTACAAACCACCCGCGTTATCGTTGGTGGTTTTTTATTGGGTACGGATAAGTTTTTGCAAATTGTGACAGCAATGACGTAAAAATTTGCTAGTCTAGGTCATCAATAGATTGGTTATCGATAAATATATCGCGATTATAATAGTGACGGTGAATATGAGTTTAGAGTATGCGCTGATTAATGATACCAGCTGGCAGAGCCAGACAGAGTGGCAGACGCCAGATACCCCTTTTATGTCATTTGCTTTTTGGCAAGCGTTGACTGACACCGGAGCAATTGGTGAGCAGGCAGGGTGGCTACCAATATTTATTTTGGTACATCGTGTCGCCGATGCTGCTAATAGTGCGGATAGCGCGGTAGAAAATGTATTGCAGCCTGTGGCCGTCATGCCAGTATTTATAAAAGGTCATCATCGCGGTGAGTTTGTATTTGATCATGCATGGGCTGAAGCTTATGCACGCTATGGCGTTGATTATTATCCGCGATTGGTCACTAGCGCACCATATACACCGATTACCGGTCAAAGAATTTGGTTGGCAAAAGGTGAAACCTTAAATGAAGATATTCTCAAAACAGCCATCGCAGGTATCGATGATATCGCTCAACAAGTGGGCGCCTCAAGCTGGCATGGACTGTTTGTGACACCAGAGCTTGCCTCTATCGCCACCACCTCTATGCCAACTGAAATTGATGTAGAGCATGCGATAGCGGCTCAAGAAAGCGGCGTAGAATCAGCTGCTATTGAGCTACCGATATTTGAGCGTCAAGGCTGCCAGTTCTTATGGCAAAACAAAGACTTGCTTAATGACAGTAAGCCATTTGCAGATTTTGATGCGTTTTTGATGACCTTAAAAGCCAAAAAGCGTAAAACCATTCGGGCTGAGCGCCGTAAAGTTGCCGAGCAAGGCATTATTTGCCAGCGAAAATGCGGCGATGCTATTAGCGATGCTGATTGGAAGGCTTTTTATCACTGTTATGTGATGACCTATGCAGTACGCGGACAGCAGCCTTATTTGACGATAGATTTTTTTATGGCATTGGCAGTGAGCATGCCTGAGCATATAATGCTTGCACAAGCACTCGACGCCAGTGGTGAGATTATCGCGAGTAGTTTGTTCTTGTATGACAGACCTGATAGCGACAAGGCTGATGGTGACAATGTTGGTGGCGATAATAATGCTACCTTATATGGTCGTTACTGGGGTGCGCTCGGTGAATATGACAGCTTGCATTTTGAGCTGTGTTATTACCAAGGTATCGAGTTTGCTATTGAGCAAGGATTGATATCTTTTGATCCTGGTACGCAAGGCGAGCATAAGCTGGTACGTGGTTTTATTCCAACGACGACCCATTCTCTCCACCGTATCTATGATCCGCGGTTTGTCCCTGCGATTGGCGATTTTTGTGCTAGAGATCGGCTACATATGGCGCAGTATCGTCAGCAGGCATTTGCAGCTTTGCCTTTTAATGCAGACAACATGCCTGAATTTGATGGTAGTGACTCATAGCAGTAATTCATAAGTGTAATCAGCTGTGACTAACTCTGCTTCTATTTGCAAACACCTTTTAACTGTTAAACACTCTTTAAAAAATACTAGCCATAAACTATGACCAGCGATTCTTTTAGTTCTACCAGTGGCCTACCTCCTACTGAACTCTTACCTTGGCTAAATGCTGAAGGCTCTCTCACTGCGATATTAGAAGAGAAGGCAGGGCAGCCGCTGCGTGTAAAACGCAGCTTTGAAGGCTATCGTTTGCTAACTTTAGGTCAAAAAAAGCAGCTGGGTGTACGAGGCATGATGCTAAATCGTCCAATGCTGGCATGGATACGGGAAGTACAGTTATATGGCAATGATGAAATGCCATGGGTGCAAGCACAGAGCATCTTTCCTTTAAACAGTTTAAAAGGTCAGTCACGTCGTCTGCAGCATTTGAAGAACACACCTATCGGCTACGTATTATTTAAGCGTCGCCGTACCTTGCCAAATGAGCGTTTTATCAGTCATACCAGTGACGGTTGGCAACGACAAACGCGTTATGACTGGTATGGTCGTAAGATAATGATCAGTGAAACGTTCCTGCCGGCGTTCTTATAATCACTTTACTATAAAAATATTACTGCGTTAGCCTCGCTTGAGGTATTTAATACACATCTACACTCGGCTGCCTTGTACTACTTTTAAATTCAATCGACTATATCTAGCCACGCTTAAAAATATTTTATGCCTAAAACAGCATAAGAAGGTATATTGACGAAAATTTTAAGCGGGTAAATCCTTTATTTTATTGGCTATTTATCTGTGTTATATAGTCATTTAATTCGCTCATCTTAAGGTGAGGTTTTTTTGCGCTCACAGCACAAATTTTCATGTTACACTTAATCTTTCGCGATGATATCGATGCAAATGTACATCGATTTTATTGACGAATCAGTCAAGTTAATAACAGGTCAGTCGCCTGTATTTATTCTTATTTCAATCTTTGCTAATAGACGCCATTCACAATAATGGTCATACCATAAAACAGACTGCAGAAAAACAGCGTGCAGAGGTATCAAGCATACTTCAGCGACGTTGACGCAGTAGTTGTTTTATTGTGGGCAGGCTATAAGCTTCTTTTCAATGACGTTTTTTAATGACAGTCACTACTTAGGACATCACTATGTTTAAAGATATTTCTATCAAAGATTTTGATCCAGTACTTGCTGAAGCGATGGCCGCAGAAAGCGTTCGTCAAGAAAACCACATAGAGCTTATCGCCTCTGAAAACTACTGCTCACAAGCAGTGATGGAAGCACAAGGTACTGACCTTACCAACAAATACGCAGAAGGCTATCCTGGCAAGCGTTACTATGGTGGTTGTGAGCATGTGGATGTGGTTGAGCAATTGGCCATTGACCGTGCTAAAGAGTTGTTCGGTGCAGAGTATGTGAACGTTCAGCCACATTCTGGTAGCCAAGCAAACTCGGCCGTATTTTTAGCATTGCTAGAAGCAAATGACACTGTACTAGGCATGAGCTTAGACGCTGGTGGTCACTTGACACATGGCGCACACATCAACTTCTCAGGTCTGAATTACAATGCCGTACAGTACGGATTGGTAGACGGTACTGGCCTTATTGATTATGATCAAGTAGAGAGCTTGGCGCGTGAGCATAAGCCAAAAATGATCATTGCTGGTTTTTCAGCATACTCACAAGTAGTTGATTGGCAGCGTTTCCGTGACATCGCAGACGAAGTAGGCGCGTATCTATTGGTCGATATGGCTCACGTTGCAGGCCTAGTTGCTGGTGGTGTTTATCCAAACCCAGTACCTTTCGCTGATGTGGTCACAACGACGACGCACAAAACCCTACGTGGCCCACGCTCAGGTATGATTTTGGCGCGTGATGAAGTACTGGCTAAAAAGCTAAACTCAGCTGTATTCCCAGGCAACCAAGGTGGCCCGTTGATGCATGTCATCGCTGCAAAAGCGGTTTGCTTTAAAGAAGCGTTAGAAGATAACTTCAAAACGTATCAGCAGCAAGTAGTGAAAAACGCGCAAGCTATGGCAAAAGTGGTTCAAGAGCGCGGCTATGAAGTCATCTCTGGTGGTACTGAAAACCATCTGATGCTGATCAGTCTCGTTAAGCAAGAAATGACGGGTAAAGAAGCGGACAAATGGCTTGGTGAAGCACACATCACTGTCAACAAGAACGCTGTACCAAACGATCCAAAATCACCATTCGTGACTTCTGGTATCCGTATCGGTACGCCAGCTATTACTACTCGTGGTTTCAATGAAGCACAAGCGGGTGAGTTGGCAGGTTGGATCTGTGACGTACTAGACAGCCGCGGTGATGAAGCGGTTGCTACTGAAGTACGCGCTAAAGTAGAAGCTATCTGTGCAGAATTACCAGTCTATGCTAAAAATCAGTAAACTTTAGAATGGTAATAAAAAAACCGCTAAGCTTTTGCTTAGCGGTTTTTTTGTCATTGCTCTTTATAAATATTAGAGAATTTAACGCAAACATGTATTGGTAGTGCTATTTAGCTCTTTTTAATTATATTTCAGTCTGTTGTTTAACTTGAAAATCACTACCGACATTTTTCGATAAGTGTAGTGATCTTGACTGAGTTCTGGTATTAATTTTAAGGAGCTAAGTTGATGTTTAATGAAGAAAAATGTGTAAATCTCTTTGTTTATACAAAAATATTAGTATATAGTCAGTATTGAACATTTAGTAATAATACTAATACAAATTATAATAAATAGTTACACTTTGTATTAGTATCGCTGTAATTGATTGAATAATTATATAAATATTATTTTCACTAAAGGGATTTACATGAAAAAACAATCTTTAGTCGCAACGATGCTATTACTCAGCACGACTCTTGCGCAAGCAGCAGAACAATCAGGTTTAGCAGCATTTGGAGCAGGTCTCGATGGCTTTATGTCCAATATATTTGGCTGGTTCGTCGACCTTATTTTCTTTTCAGTACCTCTTGGAGACGTCAGCTTCCCGCTTATTGTGGGTTGGTTATTAGTTGCCGCACTCGTATTCACTTTTTACTTTGGATTTATTCAGTTTCGCCAAATAGGCTTGTCTCTAGATATTGTCAGAGGCAAATATACCGATCCCAATCCCGCCAACAAAGAAGAAGGCGAGGTCAGCCATTTTCAAGCCTTAGCTACTGCGTTATCAGGTACTGTTGGTCTTGGTAATATTGCAGGCGTTGGTGCAGCACTTGCTATTGGTGGACCTGGCGCTACCTTTTGGATGATTATGGTCGGCCTATTTGGTATGGCGACTAAGTTTGTAGAATGTACGCTAGGTGTTAAATACCGTACGGTACTACCATCTGGCGTCGTATCAGGTGGCCCTATGTACTACCTAAGCCGCGGTATGGCTGAACGTGGTATGGGCGGATTAGGTAAGTTTCTGGCTGTTGGTTTTGCCCTTATGTGTATATTGGCGACCTTTGGTGCCGGTAACATGTTTCAGGGTAACCAAGCCTTTGCAGTGATGAGCTCTACTTTTAGCATTCCAACGGATTACAGTGTATTCTTTGGTATTGGCTTAGCGTTTTTAGTCGGTATGGTTATCATTGGTGGTATGCCGCGCATCGCAACCGTTACCGAAAAAGTCGTACCTTTTATGGCTTTGTTATACATTACTATGGCGGTAATCGTACTGATTGCTAACTTTAATCATATTGGCACTGCATTTGGCGAGATTTTCTCGGGTGCCTTCACTGGTGCTGGCGTGGCTGGTGGCTTTATTGGTGCGTTGATTCAAGGTTTGAAACGTGCAACTTTCTCTAACGAAGCGGGTGTTGGTTCAGCCGCTATTGCTCACTCAGCAGTAAAAACTAAAGAGCCTGCTACTGAAGGTCTAGTAGCGCTATTAGAGCCTTTCATTGATACAGTTGTTATCTGTACGATGACGGCGCTTGTTATTACTATCTCTGGGGTGAACACTGCCGCAAACTTACAAACCCAAGCGCTTACTGGTGTGGATCTAACCCGTGCAGCCTTCATGGAAACGGCGCCTATTTTCCAGTATTTCCTAGCGGTTGCGGTATTGTTATTTGCTTTCTCAACGATGATTTCATGGTCATACTATGGTCTAAAAGCTTGGACTTACCTCTTCGGTGAAGGTAAAGGCGGCGAGATGATATACAAGCTTATCTTCTTAATCTTCGTTGTTATCGGTACTATCGTACAGTTTAGCTTCGTTATCGACTTCTCAGATGCGGCTCTGTTCGCTATGGCTATCTTTAACATCATCGGCCTATACTTCTTGATGCCAATTGTGAAAAGAGAGGTTAATTCTTTCATAGCTCGTGTGAAAAGTGGTGAAATTAAAAAGTATAAATAAAGGGTTCGATTGAACACTCTATTATAACTTGATAATTAAAAAAGCCCGCCAAGATGAGTCTTGGCGGGCTTTTTGATGGATAGTATTTGTTATTTGCTAGATATCTATTAAGTTCTGATCTGTGACAGTACCAGCTTACATAAACGGCAACTTCGTAAAAATTTGCAAGATCGTGGCATTAACGATATCAACAAAGAACGCACCTACCATTGGCACAATCAAGAATGCTTTAGGCGAAGGTAGGTAGCGATCAGTGACTGCCTGCATGTTCGCAATCGCTGTCGGTGTCGCACCCATACCAAAACCACAATGCCCCGCTGATAATACAGCCGCGTCGTAGTCTTTACCCATAATTTTAAAGGTAATCAGGTAAACGTAGATAATCATAATGATGGTCTGTACGACCAATATGACTAGTACAGGGCCTGCCAAATCGGTCAATTGCCAAAGTTTTAAAGACAACAATGCCATCGCCAAAAATAGGCTTAAAGACGCATTACCAAGTACATCAATCGAGCGGTCAAACATATCAAAATTGAAGACCATCGTTAGCACATTGCGAATGATGACGCCACCTGCCAGTGCCCAGACGAAAGTAGGCAACTCAAACCATGTACCTTCAGCAACGATGGCCATCACATCGGCAAAAGCCAAAGCACCTGCGAATAGTGCCAAGGTTTCGATAGTAGAAGAAGCGGTAATAAAGCGCATGCTATCAGGTCTTTCAAAGATATCTTTATTACTACCTGCAGACTCTTCATCGTGTTTGGTGCTATATAACGACTGTGCACCAGCAACTTTTTCGATATCGCTCGGATCAGGGTTGGCTGGCGTTGGTTTTAGTCCAAGTCGGTTAATCAAGCGACGGGCAACAGGACCACCAACGATACCACCCGCGACCAAACCATAAGTAGCAACCGCAATACCAAGCGTCGTCGCACCGACCACGCCATAGTCTTGTTCTAACGTAATACCCCAAGCGCCTGCTGTACCATGACCACCAGTTAGAGCGATAGAACCTGTCACTAAACCAAGCAAAGGATCAAGTCCTAACGCACTTGCCATGGCCACACCAACGACGTCCTGCAATACAATAAACACTGAAACAACGATAGTAAAAATTAGTAATGGTGTGCCGCCTGCTTTTAGCCTACTGAAATCAGCACTCAGACCGATGGAGGCAAAGAACATCAACATGGTGGCGGTCTGTAGTCCTTGATGAAAGTTAAAACTATATCCCCAAACCATATTGAGAGCATAGACAACAATCGCCGCGACCAAACCACCAGCAACTGGTTCTGGAATATTAAAGTCCTCTAAAAACTTGACTCGTCGCACCAAAAACCGCCCAAGTAGCAGTACTAGGGTGGCCAATATCAGGGTGTAATAACCGTTTAAGGTAATCTCCATAGGTTAATCCTTTCTATAAAATAAATTAACCTGAATTCGGGATAAATATGGCTTTATCTCGAATTCAGGTTTCTATGATGACGAATAATTATCGGTGACTATCGGCGGTCAAGCTTGCAATATATAGGCTTTTAATGACTAATTTTCTAACGCATAAGCTTCATCCTCAGATGGCACGATGACCCACAATTGTGGTTTGCCAAATTCTCTAAAGGCATCCTCAATGATGCTTTTAAAGACATTGAAGTCCTCAGTGTTTATTCTTTTAACGTCTGTCAAATCCAGCCTTAAATGAATTACTTTACTGTCTGTTAGACAATCCCATGCACTGTCCCAGTTGTGTGAAAAATAACTGGGGAAGTCACAGGCCTTGGCCAAACTCGTCAATAGCTCAGTTTTTTCGAGCGTGTCACCGACGGCTATAGTAACAGCCTGCGCAGGAATGCTAGTACCCAGTGCTGTACCGTTTTGGTTAATGTGGTCTTGATTAATATGGTTTTGATTAACGTAGTGGATTGCTTGGTGCATACTTTTTCGATTCATATCGGCTTTGTCCGTATTCGCTTGTTTCATATCAGCTCGTTTCATATTAAGGCACCTGTAGTCTTTGGAAGCTATCATAGTGATCGACAGTTAAGTAATAGACAGTAGGCGGGTTACCACCTGTGACGATACGCCGTGCGCCGCGATGAGAGACACCAGGGGTGGGTACGGTATATTCACGGTAGTAGCCTTGTGACTGGGCGGGTAGTCTGCCTTCACGATTATAAAACGTCGTGCCATCTTTATTTGGATACGGAAACGGGCCGCCTTGCTGAATAAGCGCAATCGTATTATCGACCTGTGCATCACCTGTTATACCAGCACTGGCAACTTGGCTCGTATTATTTACGTCCTGCGATACCGTTGTCGACTCGATGTTATCAGCAAGCAATGTCGAATTTAAATCGCCAAAGAAATAAAAAGCGACAGCGATGATAGCGATAAGGCTAAATAGCGTAGAGCTTAAGCTTCTTTTATTGGGTCTGCTGTTTTGATTGCTACGATTTGAGTTACGAGTGCTGTGATGGCTATTTCTATTAGCGTTAGTAGGTGTATAGCTTGGAACATCTGATGCAGTATCTTGGTCAAGGCTCAACGAAGATGAGGTCACTTCAGTGGCTCTCAATTGGTTTTTGTCGTTACGGGCACTGTTAAAGTAGACACTTTGACCAACCGTTATAGGTTTCGCCAGTCTTGCTTTGCTTATATGAAAGAACACATCTTCACTTTGATTGTCTACATCGATAAAGCCATAGCCTTTATCTTCGTTCCAGTGCTTAATCTTGCCACTTTGCATGGTCGTACCGCTCCCTATAATTTAAATGCTTTGACTAAAATATTTATGATTTAAACGAAGAAACGCCAGCATAATTGCTGACGTTTCTGATTACTCGTTTTGATAGTCGATGCTAGTATGATTAAGCACGAGTTTCGCCATGACCATAAACAATCCATTTCTGTGAAGTCAGACCTTCGAGACCGACAGGGCCGCGCGCATGGATTTTGTCCGTTGAAATACCGATTTCAGCACCGAGACCGTATTCAAAACCATCAGCAAAACGGCTAGAGGCGTTAATCATTACGCTGGCCGAGTCCACTTCACGGATGAAGCGCTGCGACTTGGTATAGTTGTCAGTGATGATGACATCAGTATGATGACTGCCGTGCGTATTGATATGTTCAATCGCCTCATCAATACCTGAGACCACTTTTACCGCTAGGATAGGAGCTAAATATTCAGTATCCCAATCCTCAGAAGTGGCCGCTGATAGATGACCTTCAAGCTTAGCGTTTTCATTTAGGATAGCTTGTGATTTGTCATCAAGGCGTAGTTGCATTGCGTCATCAGCCGCGACGATAGCTTCAGTAATTTTAGGCAATAGCTCATTAGCGACTGCTTCATCGACCAGTAGCGTCTCCATCGTATTACAAGTGCCGTAGCGATGTGTTTTGGCATTGACACTGACCTTAATCGCAATCTCAGGATCCGCATCACTATCAATAAAGGTATGGCAATTACCGTCTAAATGCTTAATTACAGGTACTTTGGCATCGTTGCTGATACGTGCAATCAAACCTTTACCACCACGTGGCACGATGACATCGACATATTCAGTCATGGTAATTAGCTCACCAACGGCTGCACGATCGGTCGTCTGTAGCACTTGCACGCTATGTTCCGATAGATCAGTATGGCTAAGACCTTTAATGATGCATTTGGCAATGGCTTGGTTAGACTCAAAGGCTTCAGAACCACCGCGCAAGATAATAGCATTGCCTGACTTGAGTGCCAGTGAGGCAGCCTCTAAGGTTACGTTAGGACGCGACTCATAAATCATACCGACTACGCCAAGTGGCACCCGCATTTTGCCCAAATGAATACCCGATGGCTGATAGGTCATATCAGTGACTTCACCGATTGGGTCAGGAAGGCCAGCGACGTCTTTAAGACCTTGTAGCATACCGTTAAATCGTGCTTCGTTTAGCTCCAAGCGGTCGAGGAGTGCGCTATCAAGATTGTTTTTTTGACCGTTGTCCATATCGATTTTATTGGCAGCCAAGATGTCTTGTTTGGCATTGACCAGCTCATCATGAATGGCTAAGAGTGCTGAATTTTTATCGCCAGTGTTGGCAGCAGCCAGCGCGCGAGAAGCAGCTCGTGCTTGCTTGCCGACAGACTGCATATAGGTCGTAATATCCGTAGTATTCGATTGACTCATAAATTATTTTCCTTATGTGATACAGGTTTTTTATAACTAAAAGCGCCCAATTTTATATAGGTAAAAGTACCTAAAAAGGCGAAAAATGTCGCAAAAAAAGAAGTTTTGAATGCCTACTTAGATAGTGATAGGTCATTATGCTATTTAACATAGAGCAGATTGAGACGATAGTAAAGATGATTTTGTGAACAGAATCCGCTTTGTAGCGCTCTTGTAGGGGCTTATTTAAAGTAATATTGCTGATGCTAAGCGGTGTTTATTTAAAATAAGCGCGTTATCAGTACTACACTATATCTTTACGTGTTTTTAACAGAATTGCGCTGTAAATACTAAGGTAGCTGCGAGATATCCTCAATATAGTAAGCATTAAAACAGCAAGGCTATCAGTAGATAGTACTTAATCTTATTATGATGAGTGATGGAGAACGAACATGGCTACGAAAAATACAACTTATAAAAATTGGTTAACGGTTGGCTTGGTAGCAGGTGCTTTGGCATTAGGTGCTTGTAGCAAAAAAGACGACACACCGATGGAAACTGAAGCTGATACTACTGTAGACGCTCAAACCTCTGTAGAAGAAAGTGCAACAGCGAGCGACAATGACGATGTGGCCGTTGCTAGTGCCGATGATGAAGGTATGGACGTTACCAATAACGATGATGTGGCAGTGGCGACAGCAGAAGATGCGGATATGATGGACGGTACTGAAGACTCAGAGCATGTATCGACGTACTAATCGCATATTATAGAATGGATTAACTACATATTAAATGTACTAAGCACATACTATAAATAGGCAGTTATCAGATAACACAACGTCTCGTATTCTAAAGTGATAAAATAAAGCCCAGAGCGATAAATGCAGTCTGGGCTTTTTTGTATTCACGGTTTGTTAGAAGCTGATTAACCCGTTGGTTAAATACAATATTTGCCTTTTTACTGCGTAATAAGAGACAATATGGCATTTTTCTCTTTGCCTCATCAGGCATATTACGATAATGCATCTAGATGCTTGTACTATATATAGATATAGCTCTTATTTTATTCGTGTTTTCACTCATATTTATTGGAAGTCTGCTGAACCATGCTTGATACTGCAAAAAACCCGACTCGGCCTATCGCCCTAGACTTACAAGACATCCATAAAAGCTACGGCTCATTAGAGGTATTAAAAGGGGTTTCCCTGACTGCCTATGATGGCGATGTTATCTCTATTTTGGGCTCATCTGGCTCAGGTAAGTCGACGTTGCTGCGTTGTATTAATCTTCTAGAAAACCCCAATCATGGTCGTATCTTGATCGGTAACGAAGAGCTGATGCTAAAACCTGCCAAATCAGGTGAGCTACAAGCAGCAGACGTAAAGCAGCTAGAAAGCTTGCGCGCTCGCGTCGGGTTTGTCTTTCAGAACTTTAATCTGTGGCCGCATAAGACCATTCTACAAAACATCATCGAAGGGCCAACGCAGGTCTTAAAGATTAAAAAAGACCAAGCAATTAGCGATGCAGAAAAGCTGCTTGATAAAGTCGGCCTGCTCGATAAAAAAGATGCTTATCCTGCCAACTTATCTGGTGGTCAGCGTCAGCGTGTCGCAATCGCTCGTGCGCTTGCTATGCAGCCACAAGTCCTATTGTTTGATGAACCAACCTCTGCGCTAGATCCTGAACTGGTCAACGAAGTGCTTGCGGTAATGCGCGAGCTAGCAGAAGAGGGACGTACGATGCTTATCGTTACTCACGAAATGCGCTTTGCCCGTGAAGTATCAAGCAAAGTCGTCTTTTTACATCAAGGTGTGGTTGAAGAGATTGGCACACCTGAGCAAGTCTTTGATAACCCTACCTCTGAGCGTGTTAAAGACTTTATGGCATCACACCGTCCTACTTAGTTATTAGTTTTTTGCTTAATATCATGTCCAATACAAATGGTGGCAACGCTCTTGCCACCCTTCATCCTGCCAAACGTAAAATCACTGTAACGTAAACATTGTTGACTGTTTATTGCCCAATGATAACTATGAGTATGCAAAACGTTTGTTTTTGATATTTTACTCAGGTATTATCAAAAGGTTTATAGGCCGTCACGTCTTGTGGCTGTCTGTTATTCTGCTATCTATATTGCTTATCTGGCAGGGACGTCAGAGAACAAAATATCAGAACCCTAAGTCAGAAAATCCTGTCAAAAACTTATGTAAAACCCATCAGAATTTAAGGAACGTATGATGTCGAATTCTCGCCTATTGTGGTCATCGATGACCGTTACTGCTGCATTGATGTTGAGCGCTTGTAGCCAACCTGCCGATGAAACTACCGATACCAACGCTGACGCCCCTGCAGCAGAAACCACTGGTAAAACCATACGTATCGCTACCGAAGGCGCTTACCCTCCATTCAACTACACCAACGCTGACGGCAGCTTGGCAGGTTTCGATGTCGATGTTGCCAATGCGTTGTGTGATCAGATGCAAGCCAAGTGTGAAATCGTTGCACAGGATTGGGACGGCATTATCCCAGGCCTATTGGCACAAAAATACGATGCCGTGATCGCAGGTATGTCTATCACCGCTGAGCGTCAAGAAAAAGTTGATTTCAGCGAGCCGTACTTTGCCAATACAATGGTATGGCTAACCAACACGGATGGTGGTTTTGATCCTATGGCGATTAAAGACGCAACGCTTGGTGGTCAACGCTCTACTACGCCAGGTGCTTATCTACAAGATAACTATGAAGGCAAAGAAGGCAACACCGTTCAGTTATATGACAACTATGACAATGCCTATCTAGATCTAAAATCTGGTCGTAGCGATGCCGTATTGGCTGAAAAAGTTTCTGCCAAATCATGGTTAGCAGAAAATGCAGCGGGCTTCGGTATCGTTGGTGATGAAATTGATAACGATGACAATATTGCCATTGCTGTACGTAAAGGTGACTCACTCAAAGCTGACTTTGACAAAGCATTGAGCGAAATCCGTAGTAACGGTGAGCTTGCACGTCTTGAGCAGATGAACTTTGGTCAATAATGACTCACTGAAGATTTATGCTTATAACAAGTAACGTTTGATGCGAGTAATGCTTAAAACCAAGCATATTTCAAATAAACGGTGTTTATAAGCATAAATCAGCAAGCAGTGATTGACGATACAGCTGGTAAATATATTAAGGAATAAAACTTATGACAATTTCAATGACATCATCAATGAGTAAAAAAGCATTGTGGCTAGCACCGCTTAGCGCAGCGATGCTAATGCTGGCAGGTTGTAACAATAGCTCAGCACCAGCAGAAAATGCTGAAGCTGACACCGCTACTGAAGCACCTTTAAATATCAAAATTGCGACAGAATCAAGCTATAAGCCTTTCAGTTATACCGATGCAGATGGCAAACTGATTGGTTACGAGATTGAGCTAGTTGACGCATTATGTGCGCAAATGAAAGCTGAGTGTGAAGTCATCTCTCAAGATTGGGACGGTTTGATTCCAGGGCTTAACGCACAGAAATTTGATGCAGCTATCGCAGGTATGTCTATCACGCCTGAGCGTAAAGAAGTGGTTGATTTTAGCGACCCTTACTTCCATAGCGGTATCATCTTGATCGGCAAAAAGGGTGATGACTTAAGCGTTGAGTCGCTAACAGGTCTACCAATTGCCTCACAGCGCTCAACTGTTGCCTCGCAATACCTACAAGACGAGCATGCAGATGCTGATATCAAACTATACGATACGCAAGACAATGCTTATCTAGATCTAACCTCAGGCCGTGTGCGCGGTATGATGTCTGACAAAGTAACGGGTATCGACTGGTTAAAAACAGACGCAGGCAAAGGCTACGAAGTCAAAGGTGAAGAAATCAGCACCAATGATGATGCGATGGGTATTGCCTTCCGTAAAGGCGATCCGTTAGTTGCTAAGTTCAATGCGGCATTGGCTGAGCTAAAAGACAATGGCACCTATGATCAAATCACGGGTAGCTATTTTGGTACTAGCTCAACGGCTGCAGCACAAAAAGCGGTGGCAACAACTGATAGTGTCGAAGAAGTAATAGTTACTGAAGAAGAAGCACCAGCTAACTAATACGATATCTAGCAGTTTGACTGCTGTTGTTTGAAGACGTGTTGTTTACTCAAGAAAAAACCAAGGATGATCATGAGCAACCATTGTGCCCCAATCCATGCCACGACTGGCAAATCTAACATTAATGTAGCCAGTCGTCTGTCTATGTCATTGCTTGCACTAGCGACGGCCTTCACCGTTGCTGGCTGTAGCAATAGCCAAGAGAGTGCCGCTGATACCAATCTAGAGGCTACCGAAGCAACGGCAGCGTCTACAGGTGATGTATTGCGCATCGGTACAGAAGGGGCCTATGCGCCTTTTAACTATACCAATGCCGATGGGACACTGGGTGGTTTTGATGTTGAGATAGCAAATGCACTCTGTGCGGATATGCAGGTAACTTGTGAGATTGTGGCGCAGGACTGGGACGGTATTATCCCAGGTCTAAAAGCAGGTAAGTACGATGCAATCGTGGCCGCGATGTCTGTTACTCCAGAGCGTTCGCAGCAGGTGAGCTTTACCGATCCGTACTTTAGCAATGCCTTGGTTTTTTTAGCCAAAAAAGACAGCAGCTTTGACCCTAGTAACAACAGCGATATCGACTCGCATTCTATTGCTGCACAGCGTTCAACCATTTCATCGCAGTGGCTAGAAGACACGTATCCAAAAGCCAATATGAAGCTTTATGATACGTTGAGCAATGCGTTTTTGGATCTCGGTTCAAACCGTGTCGATGCGATGATTTCTGATAAGCTGCCTGCGATAGAATGGCTGAGCTCAAATGCTGGTAGCAAATATGCGCTCAAAGGTGATGAAATTGATATCAATGATAACTTTGCGATAGCAGTACGCCCAGGCGATCCGCTACAAGCAAAGATCAATCAGTCTCTTGCTAATATAAAAGCTAATGGTACTTACGATAAGATCAATCAAAAGTACTTTGCGGTGCCAGCGTCTGCAACGAGCACAGTTGATGAAGACGCAGATACGGATGCAGATGCAGACATTAGCGAGCAACCAGCGACAGAAAACGCTAGTTAATAGCTAACAGTAGTCAAAGATAGCAGTCAAAAAATATTGTTTTGATCAATAAAAGGATATCACCATCATGGTGATGTCCTTTTTTATTTGTCGTTATATCAACGAATATACATCGTAGCGGCCTACCAATTTTGCTCAAATTTAGTCGGCTGATTGTATGCCTCTAAAGGCAAGTGTCTGTTTAAGTACGGTTTAGGCGCAGCTTTTACGCGTCAGTATTAACATCACGGCGAGTGAATATGATAAAATCAGCGCTCATTTCTACTGTGTCAATTATCACAGCGTTAATCGTATTCTTCTGACGTCATTTTTTGATGCCGACCATCCCTATTGATTTGGTATAAAATACGGTGTTTCGCCGCGTTCAGCTATTGATGCTGATTCTTTTAACTCATATTTTGCTAGGGCGTGTCTTCATTTTAAAAATGGTAATAAAAATGAGATAAATTGCAGTCAAACAAGGAAAATAGCGCAAATAATATCGAGATATTAGTCAGCTATTTGACGCCGTTTGGCAAAATTTAGCCGTTTTTAAACCATTTAGATGTCTATCGATTGAATTGAAGACATGCCCTAATTGCTAATATAAAGAGACTGAGTGGATAATCGTGTTTGACTTACAAGGATTTGGCGCGCTTTTATTGAGCGGCGCTACCGTCACCATACAGCTAGCTGTGACCAGTTTAATCATTGGTCTGGCTTTAGGCTTGCTCGGCGCAACCGCAAAGATGTCCAATATCTGGTTGCTGCGTAAACTTGCGACTGTCTATACTGCGACGATGCGCGGTATTCCTGAGCTGCTATTGGTGCTCTTTATTTATTATGGCGGCTCTATCTTATTGATGAGCATCCTCAAAAAATTTGGCTATAACGACTATGTCGAGATTAGTGCTTTTTGGGGTGGTGTCATGGCGCTGTCTATTGCTTTTGGTGCGTATGCGACTGAGATTTTTCGCATGTCCATTCAAGAGATTCCAATAGGGCAGCGAGAGGCTGCGCAAGCGATTGGTATGCGTCCTTTTCAGACTTTTTATCGCATCACGTTGCCGCAAGTGTGGCAGATTGCTTTACCAGGTTTGGGAAATTTATTTCTGGTACTGCTCAAAGATACCGCATTGGTATCGGTCGTGGGTCTCAAGGACATCATGTATCAGTCATCGCGTGCGGCACAGTCTACACAGCAGCCGTTTACCTTTTATATGGCAGCAGCGATTATTTATTTGGGTCTGACCATGTTGATTACTGGCTTTATGATGTGGCTTGAGTGGCGCGCCAATCCTGCGGCACGCTATGCCAAAAAGATAAGCCGTCAATCCACTCACAGTCAATCGACCATAGGGTAGAGGAGAGATACTATGGATTGGAATTGGCAGGTCATTTTTGACCATATCCCTGATTTACTAGGCGGCGCGGTATTGACCGTACAGCTGGTCTTGTTTTCAGGTGTGATTGGATTGCTGTTTGGTTTGGTTTTGGCGTTGTTACGCCTGTCTAAGAACTGGGTGGTACAGATACTACCATTCCTGTATATCTTCTTTTTCCGTGGTACGCCGCTGCTGGTACAGATATTCCTAATTTATTACGGTTTAGGTCAGTTCGAGGCCGTACGCGAGTCGTTCTTATGGGAGCCGGTACTTAGCCAAGCATATTGGTGTGCCATTATTGCCTTTACCCTCAATACCAGTGCTTATCTAGCAGAGATTATACGCGGTGCGATTCAGACGATTCCGATTGGAGAGCTTGAGGCTGCTGATGCGCTTGGTATGTCTAAATGGCAAAAGCTAACACGGGTTACGCTGCCGCGCGCATTTGGTATTGTGATTCCAGCATACAGTAACGAAGTTATTTTTATGTTAAAAGGTAGTGCACTCGCTTCGACTATTGCATTGATGGATATCACAGGTGTTGCTCGTACGATCAGTGCGCGTACCTATACCTTGATGGAGCTATTCTTTGCCGCTGGTATCGTCTATCTATTGCTGTCGTGGGTTATCTTGTTTAGCTTTAGAATGTTCGAAAAGCGTATGAACCGTCATGCCAGTTATGTACCGCCAGATGTCGTGACCAACACGATTCCATAGTTAGCAACTAGCAACTAAAAGTCGTCAGAGTCACTGTAGACAATAGAGTATGGGCTGCTGATAGAATAGCCATCATTTACAGGGAGAGTTTAGTATGAGCCAATCGCCACACGAGTCATTAGCGAACGCCATTGCAGCTGGTGTCAATGCTGAGCAGGGCGCTATCAATCATAATGAAAGATTACGTGCTTCTATTGGTAAAGTCGTCTGTGTTGGTCGCAACTATGCGGCACATGCTGCAGAGTTGGGCAATGAAGTGCCAACCACGCCGATACTATTTATGAAACCTGCGTCTTCAGTGGTCTCTATCCGTGGTGATGTGGTTCGCCCAAGTCCAGAGCTGTTTGGCGAGACTCACTACGAGGCCGAGCTATGTATTCAGCTATCAGCTGATTTATCTATGGCGACGATTGAGCAAGCTCAGCAAGCGATTGGTGGCGTGACATTGGGGCTAGATTTGACCTTGCGTGATTTGCAAAGCAAGCTAAAAGAAAAAGGTCATCCGTGGGAGCGTGCTAAGTGTTTTGACGGAGCTTGCGTCCTTGCTGACTGGCTCGACCCACAAGCGTTTGGTAATCTGCAGAGTATACAGTATCAGTTATCTATCAATGATAAATTAACGCAAGATGGCGATAGTGCCTTAATGCTATTTCCTGTCTATGAATTACTGGTCAATATCAGTCATGCTTTTAGCTTGCAAGCAGGTGATGTGATTATGACTGGCACGCCAAGCGGCGTTGGTGTGTTGCACGCAGGCGATCAGCTTAAGCTAAAACTGGGTGCTCATGAGTGGGTATCACAGGTACAGTAACCTTTTTTGCAATAACAGACTTATATTAAAAACTCCAAGCAATTGCTTGGATTTTTTGCTTTTAAGCCTTTATATTTATTTTTTAACTTTGCTAACTGAAAAAAATGCTGACTATCTAATCATTCTATTTTTCAATCATCATCAGTACAGTCGATTGTCACCAGTTTGTCATCTATCCTTCAGCATATTGTCATAAGTCTTCAGTACACTTAAGCGGAATTCGTACTTTTGGGGTTGCAGTTGTAAAGCTGCGCGGAAATTTTTGCCAATCTAGCCTAATAGCAAGGTGACTGATAATGACATCATTGAATAACGAACGAACGCTTGCCCACGAAGTGGTTGAAGACTCAAATCCTACTGATAATATCGATTTTCAGACCATTATCAATCGCCGAATGAACCGCCGTAGTATCCTAAAGGGCGGTACAGGGTTGACGGCTGCTGCGTTTTTTGGCGCATTACCTTTGGTCGGTTGTAGTGAAGATAACGATAGCAGTATGGTTGGTAATGACGATAATGCCGCTATCCCTGCACAAGGTGATCTAAAGCGTCCTGATACCTTAAAGTTTGAGGCAGTCGCGCATTCAACAGCGGATGTTATGACGGTTGCCGCAGGCTACAAGGCAGAGATGATACTGCCTTTAGGTACCCCGCTTATGTCTGGTATCGAAGATTGGAAAGACAACCGTGAGCAGTCAGCGGAGTCGTTTGAGTGGCGTATGGGTGACAATCACGATGGTATGTGGTTTTTTGGCAAGCGAGGCAATGCCTACGATGTCAAAGCATCAGAAAATGGTCTGCTGGTCATGAACCATGAGTACGTCAATAGCAGTGAGCTCAGCCCATTCGGTTACTATGTGACTCAAGATAACGATGCTGCGCCTATTTTTCAAAACCGGCGTCTCGCGAGCGACGTCCGCCGTGAAGTCAACTGCCATGGGGTATCTGTGGTTGAGTTAACACGCCGCGCAGATGGTATGGGTTATGAGATGGTACCTGATTCAAAATACAATCGCCGTATCACCAGTAGTACAACAGCGCAATTGGCTGGCCCTGTGGCAGGTTCGGACTTAGTCAAAACCAAGTTTGATCCGACAGGCTATCAGACTCGCGGTATCAATAACAACTGCGGCGCAGGCCTGTCACCTTGGGGCACTTATCTGACCACAGAAGAGAACTTCTTGGGCGTATTTGCACGAGGGCAAGATGCCAGTCAACTAAGCGATGGCGAGAACTACGCTCGTGAGCGCTACGGCGCGACGGAGAATTTTCCGGGTTGGGAGTACTTATGGCATACCCCAGACGCTGCAGATGCCACAATCGCAGACGAGTTTTCGCGTTGGGATATGACTGCTGTGGGCATGAGTTCTACTGATGATTATCGCCATGCGTTCAATACCTTTGGTTATATCGCAGAGATCGATCCTTTTGACCAAAACTCTGTCCCAAAAAAGCGTACCGCAATGGGCCGATTCGCTCATGAAAACTGCGCGTATGCTCCTGTCGAGCAAGGTAAGCCAGTAGTTTTCTACATGGGTGATGACGCCCGAGGTGAGTACATTTATAAGTTTGTCTCCAAAGCGATGTGGTCAAACTCGGACATCGGCGGCGGACTAAAAGCAGGTGACAAATATCTGAATGACGGCACGCTATACGTGGCGGTATTTAACGAAGATGGTAGCGGTGAATGGAAAGCTCTCGTCCATGGTCAAAACGGACTGGATGCTTTCAATAGTGTACTGCCATTCAATGGGCAAGATGAGGTGTTGGTCTTCGCCCGTGCTGCTGCCGATGCTGCTGGTGCTACTAAGATGGATCGACCTGAATGGGTATCGGTCAGTCCTATGACGGGTGATGTCTATGTGACATTAACCAATAATAAATATCGCGGCGTACGTGACGACCAGCCTGTCTCAGCTTCCAATCCGCGTAGCTATCAATCAAGCGGAAAAGCGCTTGGTAATGACAATGGTCACATTATTCGCTGGGCAGAAGCGGGCGGCGACCATGCCGCAACGAGCTTTGAGTGGGACATTTATCTGTTTGGTGCGCCAAGTGACTTATCAGCAGAAAACTTATCTCAGCTAAATGACAATAATGACTTCTCTTCACCTGATGGGCTATATTTTGACCCACGCGGTGTCTTATGGATTCAGACAGATGACGGCGCTTATACTGATACCAGTAGCTGTATGTTGCTCGCGGCACTACCGGGTAAGGTCAGTGATGGATCGATGACGACCACATCGGCAGGGCAGTCGACCCGAGTCGGTACATCTGCCAGCAATGACAATATCAAACGATTCTTTGTCGGTCCTGAAGGATGCGAAGTAACAGGTATCACCATGGCGCCAGATTTCAAAACGCTGTTTATCAACATCCAGCATCCGGGCAACACATGGGGCGCTGTCGCTGGCGGTAGTATTCCTCGCTCAGCGACTGTGATGATTACTCGCGAGGATGGCGATGTCATTCTGGCAGAATCATTTGATACGGCTGACAGTACGACGTAGATGGATAAGCTGTAAGCGTATATTAGACACAACCAGAGTACTCATAACCATAAGAATCCCAAGCTAAGGCTTGGGATTTTTTATTATTATATTGATTTAATAGTTAAAGAGACCGTCTATCACCTATCTAGCTCTGCTAGTCGTCATCCCGCTCTAAAGTCAAACCATTCACTTCTCTTTGCTGCAGTTACAGGATAATATAGACCATTACTTTTCTCGCTGAATGTGCAAATATTATGAGCAGTCCAAAGGTGTTTTATAACGACAGTGTTAGTGACAGCGACGCTCAAAACGATAGTAGCTATACTCGTACTCATCATGAGCTCGATGCGCATTTTGTCCCAGATGCGAGTGTACCGCTACACAGTCATCTATATGAACAGATCGACCAACTCGAAGCCATCGATATGGATGAACTGGTTAAGCTACTAGCAGATTCAGATGACAGTGATGAAATCAACAAAACCCCTGTGTCTTTGGCTGATTTTTTTGAAGGGTTGGCGCAGCTTGCCACCATGGGTGTGGTTGAGATTACAGAAATCGTAGAAGCCATTCACCGTGAAGTTATTCTGCGTCCGCTAGGCCGCTTCAATGACAAACATTTAAATAAATGGTCGCGCGGATTTACTGGACGTATCTATGGCACGATACGTCATGTCATGCAAATGGTCGGTAATAATCTGGCGTCTGTACTACGCATATACAAAAACCTGATTCTCCAAAAGTCAGTGCAGCCACTACCAGATTCACTAAAAAAACTGGTCAATGTACTCAATGGTGTCATGGGTGACCATCTTGTCAATAATCAAAATGCGCTCGCCATTCCGATGATGCTATACACTCAAGACGGTAAGCCACAAAGTGAAGTGCTATCAGGCCGCATCGCTATTTTGTGCCATGGCCTATGTATGAGTCATTTAAGCTGGCAAGCCCAAACAGATAATGATCTGGGCGAGGCCATTCATATGAGCCAGCCTGATACCACGGTGCTGTATCTGGATTACAATACGGGCCGCCGTATCTCGCGTAGCGGCCGTAAGTTCTCCCAATTGCTACAAGCGCTGGTCGATGACAACCCAGATATCAGTCAGATAGATTTGGTTGGACATAGTATGGGCGGTTTGGTCTCTCGCAGTGCACTGTTTTATGGTGAGCAAGATCGCTTAGACTGGATCAAGCGCGTGGGCAACCTTATCACGCTAGGTTCGCCGCATCATGGGGCAGTGCTTGAGCGTATCGGTAATTATGTGCAAGACATCATTGCCAAGCTGCCATTTGCAGGCTCACTGGCCAAGCTCGGTGATATGCGCAGTGCCGGTATTATCGATCTACGTCATGGCAGTATTCGTGATGCGGATTGGAAAGCATTAGAAGGACGTAGCGTACTACCACAAGATTTCCGTCATCCTGCACGGTTGCCAAGTGGTATTAAAACTTACTTTGTCGCCAGTGCTTTGCTTGAGACGCATTATGATTCTAAGGTAACGGATCTGCTAGGAGACAGCTTGGTATCGGTGGCTTCAGCCTTAGGTGAAGATGACGCTGAGCATGCTTTGTTTGTGCCAGATGGTCATAAAGCGGTGTTTTATGGTGTTAATCATATGAACTTGATTCATAGTAGACGGGTGCGCGAACAGGTGGTTGAATGGCTACTTGATAATGGGCGAAGTGACTACGCTGGACGTCCGCGCATACATTCTTATCCTAGAAGTCTGGATGTGGCGGTGTAGTGATTTAATGATAAAAATAAAAAACCCTCAAGCATGACGCTTGAGGGTTTTTTTCTATAAACATTGTCTTATAGTAAGTAAGAAAACTTACTCAGCAAATATCGCTGCTACATCATCTTTATTAAATTTATAGACTTCACCGCAGAATCCGCAATCCATCTCGAATGTACCACCTTGCTCTTCGACGATATCTAACGCTTCTGCTTCGCCGATTTGCTCGATTGCCATTTCACACTTTTCACGTGAGCAAGTGCAGCCAAATGATAGAGGGGCAGGCTCAGGGGCAACGATGTTTTCTTCGTGATACAAGCGATAGAGTATTTCGTTAGCATCCAGTGTAGTTAGTTCTTCTGCTTTTACCGTGCGCGTCAATACAGACAAGCGTGTCCATAAATCATCGTCGATACCCGCATCTTGATTTTGCTCAACTTCAGACGTTTCTTCAGCAGTACGCGGTAGCATTTGTACCAAGATACCACCGGCTTGTAGGCCGTCAGATGCCAAGTTAATCAACGTTGGAATCTGGGCCGACTGCTTTTGATAATGCGCTAAGCAGTCCGCTAGATTGTCATGGCTACGCTCAACGATACCTTGGTATGGCTCACCGCCATCAGGCTGAATATTGATAAACAATACGCCTTGTCCCATCGCACCAAGTTCAGCAAACGCTTCTTTGGCATGGGTCATATTGTCCCACGCTTGTACTTGCTCATCCGTCTCGCCTTTCCAGCTAGCAAGCGCACGAATGATACCGTCTTGATCGCATTCTGCCATCGCCCAGTTTAGTAAGCTGTCACTGTCTGATGATTGCAACTGAATAGACAGGCGACCGTTGATTTTAACCGTACTGATTAGCAAACTTGCTGCGGTCAGCATCTCACCCAATAAGCGTTTGATGGCTTCAGGGTAGGGCTTTTGCGCAATCGTGCTCGCGTAGCTGCGTGATAGACGTACCACATCACCGCGCACGGGCGAATCTTCAACAAAGAAACGTTGGCGAATGTCGTTGCTGCCATGATTGCCAGTAGTTTGGCTGTCCGTATTTGGGACTTGGATATCTTGAGTCATAAGTCATTTGTAGTATAGAGAAGTTGTTTGCTTTATGGGGATTACTGCCGATTTATCAATCTCACTTAGCAGACTGTTTGGATGATTATGAGTAGTAATTGTCAATAATGGGTTTAAAAAACCAAGCAGCTGTTTGTACAAAGTTCTGAATAGATAGCTGCCATAAGCCAATATTTTATAGTTAGAATATAAATATATTCATAAATATGTACTCTCTCAAAAAAAATTCACCCTCTACTGCAAATTTGTTGTACAGTAACATTAAGTTGCATTGTGATAAACAACAGCAACAACCGTACGGATGCGGGGCAGTCGGGTCAATCAGACCTATGTCGTCCAAGCACTCACTCAATCTTGCGATAAAAGGATGTACTTCATGACATACTCATTTTCCAAACCGTTGACTTTAGCTGCTGTTATAGCATTAGGCTTAGCGGGATGTAATAACAGCAGCCAGACCAGCACTGATGCGCCAGCAGATGATGCAGCGACGACAGAAACCACCACCAACGGTACGCTACAGAAAATCAAAGACTCTGGCACTATTGTCGTCGGTCACCGTGATTCCTCTATTCCTTTCTCTTATATCGCTGATGATCCTAACCAACCGATTGGCTATGCTCACGACTTGGAAATGAAAGTGGTTGAAGCCGTTAAGCAAAAGCTAAACATGCCAGACCTTAACGTTCGCTATAACCTAATCACTTCGCAGACTCGTATCCCATTAGTACAAAACGGCACGGTAGATTTTGAGTGTGGCTCAACCACCAATAATGAAGAACGTCAAAAGCAAGTTGCTTTCTCAAACGGTTTCTTTGAAATTGGTACGCGTCTGTTGACCAAAAAAGACTCTGGTATTCAAGACTTTGAAGACCTAAAAGGTAAAACTCTGGTAACGACAGCAGGCACGACTTCAGAGCGTTATATCCGTCAGTACAACGATGATAATAAAATGGATACCAATATCATCTCAGCAAAAGATCATGGCGAAGGCTTTCTAATGCTAGAAAATGGTCGCGCTGATGCCTTTATGATGGATGATGTACTGCTCGCTGGCGAAAAAGCCAAAGCAAAAAATCCTGATGAGTGGGTCATCGTCGGTACGCCGCAATCGTTTGAAATCTATGGCTGTATGATGCGTAAGGATGATCCTGAATTCAAAGCTGTGGTCGATGAAGCACTTGCCAATGTCTTTAGCTCAGGCGAAATCAATAGCATTTATGACAAGTGGTTCTTGAACCCAATCCCACCAAAGAACGTCAATCTAAACTTTGAGATGTCAGACAACTTAAAGGCCTTGATTGCCAATCCGCATGACAGCGCTCAGCCTAAAGAAGCAGCAGCGCAGTAACGCTCATTGTCCCTCAACATAGCTTGCCTATACGTTCAGATAGCCAGTATTTTATTTGACGTATAGGCTTATCAATCGTTGCTCGGAGAGACAACCATGAATTATAGCTGGAACTGGGGTGTGCTCTTTGAGCAGACTGGTATTGGCAACGAGCTCTATATCCATTGGATGATCACAGGTCTTGGCTGGCTGCTATTGATTGGCAGTATCGCATGGGCCATCGCGATGGTCGTCGGTACTATCTTCGGTATCATGCGTACCTTGCCCAACAAGACCGCTCGTGCAATCGGTACGGCTTATGTGACATTTTTTCGTAATATTCCATTGCTTGTTCAACTGTTCTTTTGGTTTTATATCGCCCCTGGCTGGCTCACGCCGACGATACAAGAATGGTGGTATAAGGACTTGTCTCCGAATACCTCAGCCATGTTATCAGCCAGTATCGGTTTGGGCTTATTTACCGCTGCTCGTATCGTTGAACAGGTACGGACGGGTATTGAGTCATTACCAGATGGACAGATTAACGCAGCCTACGCGTTAGGGTTTAGTATTCCACAAGTCTATAAAGAAGTACTGCTACCGCAGGCATTTCGTATTATCTTGCCACCGCTCAGCTCTGAGCTAACGAACTGTTTCAAAAACGCTTCTGTGGCCTCGCTTGTGGGGGTAATGGAGCTGATTAGCCAAACCAAAACCATCAGCGAATATACTCAAAATAGTATCGAGATATATACTTACGCGACGATTATTTACTTGGTTTTCAACTTATCCTTAATCGCTATTATGGGATTGATTGAACGTAAATTGCGTGTGCCTGGGCTTATTGCGGGAGGTCAGAAATGAATATGACCGAATTGGCAACAGCCTATCCTGGTTTGATGGGTGGCATGCTTACCACCTTAAAAGTGCTGTTTTTGGCTATTTTAGGCGGTATCAGCTTAGGAACTGTATTGGCATTGATGCGCTTGTCAGGTATCAAAGCGCTTGAAATTCCAGCAAAGCTATACGTCAATTACTTCCGCTCTGTGCCACTGCTATTGGTATTACTGTGGTTCTACTTTGCTGTACCGATGATTTATCTTTGGGTAGCGGGTAAGTACCTGCAACTCGATGCTGCGTTTGCCTCTTGTGTGGTCGCATTTATGATGTTTGAGGCGGCTTACTTCTCAGAAGTGGTACGTGCTGGTATTCAATCGATTGGTAGCGGGCAGGTCAATGCGGCAAAAGCGCTCGGTATGACTTATGGGCAGACCATGCGTCTAGTCATCTTGCCACAAGCCTTTCGTAAGATGCTGCCATTGATTTTGCAGCAATGTATTATTTTATTCCAAGATACGACACTGGTATTTGCCATTGGCTTGACCGACTTTTTCCGCGCAGCCTATGTACGCGGTGAGCTAATGGGATTACTCACGCCTTATATCCTAGGTGCTGGTGCTGTCTATTTTGTGATTAGCTTAAGTGCTTCTATTGGTGTGCAACAATTACAAAAGCGTTTGCGGTTTTAATATAGTTATTTTGATACGGCTTTCGCTTGTGAGCGTTGAGAGTTTGATTTACCTTTTTTAAATAATGATTATCGAAAATAATGTGGTTAGGAGCCAGTGATGAGCAATGCTGATACGTACTTAAATGCCTTTGGCGGGCTGGTTACCAATAGTGGTCATGCTAGTGATGAGATGGTCATTGAAATATCTAATGTCAGTAAATGGTATGGAGACTTTCAAGTACTGACTGACTGTACGGCGCATGTACATAAAGGTGATGTCGTTGTCGTTTGTGGTCCATCGGGCAGTGGTAAATCAACTTTGATTAAGACAGTGAATGGACTTGAGCCTTTTCAAAAAGGTGACATCATGGTCAATGGTATTTCTGTCGGTGACCCAAAGACTAATCTACCTAAGTTACGCAGCCGTGTCGGCATGGTGTTTCAGCATTTTGAGTTGTTTCCACATTTGACTATTATTGATAATTTGACTGTGGCACAAATCAAAGTGTTGGGCCGTAAAGAGTCTGAGGCCAAACAAAAAGCGATGGCCTATCTCGACCGTGTTGGCCTAACGGTACAAGCGGCAAAATATCCAGCGGAGCTCTCTGGTGGTCAGCAGCAGCGTGTTGCGATTGCACGAGCGTTGGCCATGGATCCAGTCGCAATGCTATTTGATGAACCAACCTCTGCGCTTGATCCTGAGATGATTCAAGAGGTGCTAGACGTAATGGTCGAGCTGACTCGTGATGGTATGACTATGATGTGCGTGACGCATGAGATGGGCTTTGCCAGTCAGGTGGCCAATCGTATTATCTTTATGGATGAAGGGCATATCGTAGAAAACTGTAGTAAAGATGAGTTTTTTGAAGGCGCGAAAAGTGACCGTGCACAGATGTTCTTGTCGAAGATTTTAAATCATTAAAGACACTTTGATTTACGATTGTTTATAGCCGTGTTTCTAAGACAAAGACATGTTCTAAAGCTTATTTTTCTTTCTACTGCTAATGATTATATAAAGCGCCCTATTAAAGGCAGTTAAACGCTATCTTTAATAGGGCGCTTTGTATTTAGCCTTTTTTGTATAGCTATTTGAAAAACGATTTAGAGCCTATGATGTTTACACACAAGGAGTTTAAATAAGATAGCTTTGAGACTATAAAGCCGCTGAAATAGAGTAGGAATAGTCGCAGGATTAGAGAAATCGCAAACGGCAAAGGCAGATGAAATGGTTCATCTTATTAATCAAACAAGTTTGGAAAGGTAGTAGTCATAATATAGATGAGTTTAATTTAACGCTATCAACTGAATTAGGATTGAATATGACGCTAAAACGAACCGTCGGCATACTACTGTTCAATGAAGTAGAAGTATTGGATTTTGCAGGACCTTTTGAGGTGTTTTCGTTAGCTGAAAATGCTGCCAGTTCTAGTGATGATAAGCACTTTAAGGTGATCACTATTGCCGAGAACCAAGCAACGATATCCGCTAGGAATGGTCTGCAAGTCATTCCTGACTATAGTTTTGCCAATCATCCAGACATTGATGTCTTAATCATCCCTGGTGGTTACGGTGCCGAAAAAACAGAAATATATAATAAGGTGGTAATTGACTGGATTATCACTCAAGCAAGTTTGGCAGAGCTGACGCTTTCAGTGTGTACAGGAGCGTTGCTGTTGGCTAAGGCAGGTTTGCTAGCTGGTAAGTCAGCAACCACGCACTGGATGGACTTGGATAATTTAGCATCCTATCCTGATATCAATGTGATCTCGCATACGCGTTTTGTAGATGCCAGTGATGATACTGGTAATATCATCACATCAGCGGGGATAAGTGCAGGCATCCATGCAAGTTTATACTGTATAGAAAAATTAATAGATAGTGAAACCATGCGTGCAACAGCGCATCGCATGGAGTTCGAAATTGACTAAGTGAATTGCTAGATAGGTGAGTGAATGGCTGTTTACTGATACAATAGCGGTCAATATTTTTGATAATTAAAATAATTCATAAACCATACTGGAGTTTGTATGAGCGTAGAAAACCTATCTGTAGCATCGAGCACAGCAGCAAAAAAAGGTGTCGTTATTATTGGTGCAGGGCTGGCAGGCTGGCATGTCATTGATGCCATTCGTGCCAAAGACACAGAGATTCCAATCACATTAATCACAGCTGATAGTGGCGACCGTTATCATAAGCCGATGTTGACGATGGCAATCAGCCAAAACAAACGCGCATCAGATTTGGTACGGGCATCTGGTAGCGAAGCGGCTAAGACAGCAGAAGTGACGTTGTTAGCCAATACGCAAGTGACAGATATCGATCCAGTGAGCCAAACCGTACAGGTACGATCTACTGCGCAATCAGATGACGCATTGACGACTATCGGCTATGAGAAAATGGTGCTAGCGATGGGTGCGCATCCTATCTTCCCTAAAAGTTTGCCGCAAGATTTGGTCTGGCATGTCAATCATATCGAGCGTTTTAGTCAGCTACAAGAAAAGCTAGCAACAGGTAGCCAGCACGTTGCGATCGTTGGTGCTGGTATGGTGGGTACAGAAATCGCAGAAGACCTACTTAAAGCTGGTCATAAAGTAACGCTTATTGATTTAAATGATGCACCGCTTTCACAGATGCTACCAGCGAAAGCGACCGCACGTATCGCCAAAGCAATCGAGTCGCAAGGTATTCAATTCTTAGGTGGTTATCAAGTATCAGCTGTTACTCGTGTTGGCAGTAATGACGACGATAGCGAAGATGCCGAGAAGCTACAAGTAGACTATGCCCCATTATCATCGGATGCAGACAATGCTGATATTCAGCCGCTCGAACCACTGATTGTAGATCATGTGATTGCCAGTACAGGTCTGACAGTCGATGAGCAATTACCTACGGCGGCTGGTGTAGAATTCGATCGCCGTACAGGTATCGTGGTGGATGCAGCGACGTTGCGTACCAATGCAGCGAATATCTATGCCATCGGCGACTGTATGTCTATCAACGGGGTTGCTTGTCGTTATGTTGCGCCATTGCGCGCGCAGGCTGCGACTATCGCTGATGATATCTTAGGTCACGAGCACAGCGGTTATGATCATAAGCCGCCAATGATTCGCCTTAAGAACAAAGCCATCTCTGTGATGGTGACGGGTGTACCGCAAGCAGTGGGCAATTGGCAAGTGAAGACTGAGAATGATGATGAGCTAATCATGGATTTGCTCGATGATAATGAAGCCGTTAGCGCAACAGTAACGATTAAAGCGCCTGCAGTTCCTAAAGCATAACGATTGCAATACCGTTTTTTGAAAAACTAATAAAGGACATCGTTTATAAGTGATGTCCTTTATTAGATGCTTTCCAGAAAATTCAGTTAAACGACAGTGTTGATGATCGAGCCAGCCCATTACTTATAATGTGGCTGGCTTTTTTGTGTCAAAAACTTGCCATGATTCTATGTTACCTTTTACTAAGTAGAAAGGCAGACTGCCTAATTAAATGATACATACTGTATTGATATTGTTGACAGGCTTTCATTGATGGCGTTATAGTAGCTGAATACTATGTAAGACCTGCCCAAGGAAGAAGGTTTGCACGCAGGCTATTAATAAGCGCTATTTATAAATAATATAAAAAGTAAAACGAAAGGACTCGTTATGACTCAAACTTCTGATTTCGATTCGACTCGCGTTGACTTCGACACTATTTTAAGCAACATTCCTAGTATCAATATGGGCGCACGCTCAGCCAATGCACCACTTACTCAAAGCTATGACAAAGGTCCTGATGTACCGCTGATTGAAGCGACAATCGGTGACTTTTTTGATGCTATTGTTTCCAAATATCCTGAGCGCGAAGCACTGGTCGTCCGCCATCAAAATATCCGTTGGACATATCGTGAGCTACAGCAGCAAGTAAATCAGCTAGCCAGTAGTATGATTGAGATGGGACTAGAGATTGGTGATCGTATCGGTATTTGGTCGCACAACAATGCCGAGTGGTTGCTCATGCAATTGGCCACGGCAAAAGTCGGCGTTATCCTCGTTAATATCAATCCTGCCTACCGTACTTTTGAGCTGCAATATGCCTTAAATAAACTGGGCTGCTCAGCGCTCGTACTGATGCGCCATTTCAAAACCAGTGACTACGCCAGTTTAATTCGCGAGCTGTGTCCTGAGATTTACCATAAAGATTACACTCAGCTTGATTTGGTCGAGATTCCAACGATTGAACGCATCATCTGGATTGATGAGCCAGAGTCGGACGAGATCTTTGGTTTTATGCAAAAATTCTCTGCGTGGATGAGCGAGGGCGATGCCAACGATCCGCGTGTTGCCGAGCGCCAAGCCCAGCTCAAAAACACCGATGCTATCAATGTACAGTTCACCAGTGGCACGACAGGGACTCCAAAAGGCGCCACCTTAAGCCACCGCAATATCTTAAACAATGGTTACTTCATTGGTGAGGCGATGAACCTCACTGAAGAAGACAGACTCTGCATCCCAGTGCCACTCTATCATTGCTTCGGTATGGTACTTGGCAACCTAGCGATTCTTACGCATGGTGGTTGTATCGTTTATCCAAATGATGGCTTTGAGCCATTGACTGTATTGCAAGCTGTAGAGGAAGAGAAGTGTACAGGTCTGCATGGTGTGCCTACGATGTTTATCGCAGAGCTCGACCATCCTGAGTTCGAAAACTTTGATCTATCGACGCTACGCACAGGTATCATGGCAGGGTCCAGCTGTCCGATTGAGGTCATGCGCCGCGTCATCGATAATATGCATATGAGTGAAGTCACCATTGCCTATGGCATGACAGAGACCAGTCCTGTGTCTTGTCAGACCAATGAGCACACGCCACTTGATAAGCAAGTCTCGACCGTGGGGCTAGTACAGCCTGCGCTAGAAGTAAAAGTCGTTGATACCGCAACGGGTGAGATCGTAGCGTTAGGCGAGACAGGTGAGCTGCTCACACGTGGCTATTCAGTGATGAAAGGCTATTGGGGCAGTCGCTTCAAGACACGTGAAGCCATCCAAGATGGTTGGATGCATACAGGTGATCTGGCGACAATGGATGAAGACGGCTATGTCAAAATCGTCGGTCGTAGTAAAGATATGGTCATCCGTGGTGGCGAGAATATCTATCCGGTAGAAATCGAAAACTACCTCTACCGTCATCCAAAGATTCGCGATGTGCAGATCGTCGGTATACCAGATGAAAAATATGGCGAAGTACTCGCAGCATGGATTGTTCCGAAAGAACCGGGCTGCTTGACCGAAGAGGAAGTACGAGAGTTCTGTAGTGAGCATATCGCTCATTATAAAGTGCCGGCATACTATCGCTTTGTGACTGAGTATCCGATGACCATCACAGGCAAGATCCAAAAGTATAAAATCATCGAGCAAATGAAAGAAGAATTAGGGCTGTCATAGGCTTATTTATCAGCTCTAAACTTGTTTATCAGCCCTAGAACATGAAAGATGAACCATGTGAGTAGCCATTACAAACAGCGGCCAGTAATATTTAAACAAATGACTGCGCACCTAAAAAATGACTTGCATAACAAGCTACTCGTAATTACGTATCTATGTATAAAAGAAAAAGGGATATCATGAGCGCTACTATAACCAGTAAACTGAGTCCGAACTCAAGCGATTTTCAGCAAAACAGTGCTGCGATGCAAGAGATCGTCGATGACCTGTATATACACTTGCGTAACGTTGCCCAAGGTGGCTCGGAGCGCGCACGTGCTAAGCATCTTGCACGTGGCAAACTGTTACCACGCGAGCGGGTCGAGCGTCTGCTGGATGTGGGTACAGCGTTTTTAGAAGTGGCGCCAATGGCTGCGCATGATATGTATGGCGAAGAGATTCCAGCGGCGGGTGTGATTGCTGGTATCGGCCGCATCAATGGGGTCGAGTGCATGATTGTCTGTAATGATGCCACGGTAAAAGGTGGCACGTACTACCCAATGACCGTCAAGAAGCATCTACGTGCCCAAGAGATTGCGCAAGAAAACCATTTGCCATGCGTCTATCTAGTCGACTCAGGTGGTGCCAACTTACCCAACCAAGATGATGTGTTCCCTGATAAGGAGCACTTCGGCCGTATCTTCTTTAACCAAGCCAATCTGAGTGCAGCAGGCATTCCGCAAATTGCTGTGGTTATGGGCAGCTGTACGGCTGGCGGTGCGTATGTGCCTGCGATGAGTGATGAATCTATTATTGTCAAAGAGCAAGGCACTATCTTTTTGGGTGGTCCACCACTAGTCAAAGCAGCAACAGGTGAAGAGGTTACCGCAGAAGATTTGGGCGGTGGTGATGTACATACTAGACTATCAGGCGTGGTTGATCATCTAGCGCAGAATGATACGCACGCGTTATCGATTGCCCGTAATATCGTCAGTCACCTAAATCGCCCTGCGAAAAATATCCCCAATCAAATCACACCGCGTCCGCCGCGTTATGACGCCAAAGAGCTGTACGGTGTGATTCCAACAGACAAGCGCAAGCCATTTGATATCAGAGAAATCATCGCGCGTATCGTTGATGATAGTGCCTTTGATGAGTTTAAATCGCGTTTTGGTACGACGTTGGTTTGTGGATTTGCTCATATCGAAGGGATGCCTGTTGGTATTATTGCCAATAACGGCATCTTGTTCAGTGAGTCAGCGCAAAAAGGCACGCACTTCATTGAGCTGTGCTGTAAACGCAAAATCCCATTAGTATTTCTGCAAAACATTACTGGCTTTATGGTGGGTCGTAAATACGAGAACGAAGGTATCGCTCGTCATGGTGCCAAGATGGTAATGGCGGTGGCTAATGCCAAAGTACCAAAATTCACAGTCATCGTCGGTGGCTCGTTCGGCGCTGGTAACTACGGTATGTGTGGCCGTGCTTATAGCCCGCGCTTCTTATGGATGTGGCCAAATGCCCGTATCTCTGTCATGGGCGGTGAGCAAGCAGCGTCAGTACTGGCAACGGTCAAACGCGATAATTTTGATCGTAAAGGTGAAGTGTGGAGTGATGAGGACGAAGCGGCATTTAAAGCGCCGATTCGTGAGATGTATGAAGAGCAAGGTCATCCGTATTATGCTACCGCACGTATGTGGGATGACGGCGTAATTGATCCTGCTGATACCCGTAATGTATTGGCTTTAGGATTAAGCGCTGCGTATAACGCGCCGATTGAAGAGACAAAGTTTGGTGTCTTTAGAATGTAAGCGTTCTAAGGTCTTCCCATAATAAGCGACTACTGCGTTAACTTCATTTGAAGTACGGTTTGTACATCTACAGTTGATTTCCTTGTACTAACATTATTATGGATTGACCAAGAGTTTGTTTAAGTATTTACATAAAAAATATAGAGAAAGTTATGCAAAAAGACAGTGATAAAAATTATAAAAGCCTACTGGTTAAAGTGGAGCAACACGTTGCTACAGTGACGTTAAATCGTCCCGAGATACGTAATGCTTTTAACGATGAAATGATAGCCGAGCTAACCGATGCTTTCAATACGCTTGGTGCTGATGATGAAGTACGTGTCATTGTGCTAGCGGCTGCTGGCAAGGCATTTTGTGCAGGCGCTGACCTCAATTGGATGCGTGCCATGGCGGATTATAGCTATGAAGAGAATCTAGCGGATGCTGATAAATTGGCGCAAATGCTTAAGACTATTTATGAATGTCCTAAGCCAACAGTCGCGGCTATTCAAGGCGATGTATACGCAGGTGGCATGGGTTTAGTTGCTGTTTGCGATGTGGCTATCGCCGTTAAGATTGCTAATTTCTGCCTGAGTGAAGTGCGGTTAGGGTTAGCCCCTGCCACTATCAGTCCTTATGTTATCCGAGCACTAGGTGCTAGAGCGTCGCAGCGTTATTTTTTAAGTGCTGAAGTATTTGATGCCAAAAAGGCACGTCAGCTTGGTTTTATCCATGAGCGTGTTAGCGAAGAGTGGCTGGCCGATGAAGTGGCTGCGTTCTGTAACAAGGTCGTCAAAAATAGCCCTGATGCAGTCAAAACCTGCAAGCAACTATTACACAATATCGCTGGTGCACCTATTACTGATGAGCTGATCGCTGACACGGTCAAAGGTATCGCTGATATCCGCTCATCAAAGCAGGGTAAAGAGGGCGTGCAAGCATTTTTGCAAAAGCGTAAACCTGATTGGCTAATAGCAGACTAACTAGTAGCAGAAAAATGATAGGCAAATGAGTAAATAGACAAGACGTCAAATAATAACGACAAGACACAGGGATAGTTATGTTTTCTAAAATTCTAATCGCCAACCGTGGTGAAATTGCTTGCCGAGTGGCCGCGACTGCTAAGCGTCTTGGCGTCAGTACCGTTACTGTTTATTCTGATGCGGATCGTGAGGCCAAACATGTGGCTGTCTGTGATGAGGCTATCTATTTGGGCGGTTCGGCACCGAAAGACAGTTATCTAAAAGGCGATGCTATTATTGCGATAGCGCTTGAGACTGGCGCCCAAGCAATCCATCCAGGATATGGGTTTTTGAGTGAAAATGCAGACTTTGCACAGGCTTGCCAAGATGCTGGTCTAGTATTTATCGGTCCATCGGCGGATGCTATCCGTGCCATGGGCGGCAAGTCTGAGTCTAAGCGCTTGATGGAGTCGGCTGGCGTGCCGTTGATACCGGGATATCATGGTGACAATCAAGATGCACAGTTTTTGCAGCAGCAGGCAGATAGTATTGGCTATCCTGTCTTGATTAAAGCCAGTGCAGGTGGCGGCGGCAAAGGCATGCGTATCGTGGAGCAAAGCAGCGATTTTATTGATTTGTTAGACTCATGTCGCCGTGAAGCGATTACCAGTTTTGGCAATGATCAAGTATTGGTCGAAAAATACGCGCTAAAACCACGTCATATAGAAATCCAAGTATTTGGTGATACGCATGGTAATTATGTGCATCTGTTTGAGCGTGATTGCTCAGTACAGCGCCGTCATCAAAAAGTATTAGAAGAAGCGCCAGCGCCTGGTGTTGATACTGCCATGCGTGAAGCGATGGGCACAGCGGCAATCGAAGCGGCTCGTGCGGTTGATTACGTTGGTGCAGGTACGGTTGAGTTTATCGTTGAGCAGCGCGAAGACTCTATGAATTTTTATTTCATGGAAATGAACACGCGCTTGCAAGTTGAGCATCCAGTCAGTGAAGCCATTACTGGTGTCGATTTGGTCGAGTGGCAGCTGTTGGTTGCTGCGGGTCAGCCATTGCCAAAAACGCAAGACGATCTGTCTATCAACGGTCATGCAATTGAAGCGCGTATCTGCGCCGAAAACCCTGACAATAATTTCTTGCCAGCGACAGGCACTTTATTCACCTATCAGAAGCCTGAGCATAGTACGTTCCACATTACTGATGTGCGTATCGATGATGGCGTACGTGAGGGTGATGTGATCAGTCCTTTTTACGACTCTATGATTGCCAAGCTTATCGTCCATGCGCCTACGCGCGAGCAAGCGTTGGCGAGACTTGATCGTGCATTGGCACAGACGCGTATCGTTGGTCTGCCAAATAACGTGGCATTTTTGCGTTATATTTTAAATACCGATTCATTTAGCAAAGCCAATCTTGATACAGCCTTGATAGAGCGTGAGCAGGATAAGCTTTTTGATCAGCACCCTCTTGAATTATCGACGCTTGTGGTGACAGCTATTGCCCAGCAGCTTGCGAGTGAGGCGACTACTCAGGGCTCAGATCCGTTTAGCAAGCCAACAGGTTTCCGTGCTTACAGCGATTATACCCGTTCATTTAGCTTGGTTTATAATGAGCAGGCTTATAGCGCTCGTATCAGTAATTGGCATAATGCAAGTTGTGCTGATAGCAAAAAAGGCGGCGATAATCTCAGTAGTTTTACGCTCGTCATTGGTAAAGAAATTGCGAATACGCAGGATGATAGCAATATCAATGTAGCGGCTCAGACCGAAACGGTTTATGAAGGTCAGATCAGCTACGATAGCAGTGACGCGCACAATCATACCTTATGGTTAGAAGGTGCACGTGTCAGTGCCCAAAGCTGGGTAAATAACGAGACAGTCTACGTATTCACAGATAGCGGACGCGATGAAATTACGCTTATTGATATCATGGCACATGTGGGCGAAGATACAGCAGCAGTTGGTAGCTTGAAATCACCAATGCCAGGACAAGTGGTTGCATTCAAAGTAGCTGTTGGTGATACTGTGAAAAAAGGCGAACCGCTTGCCGTCATCGAAGCTATGAAAATTGAACATACGATTACCGCACCGACAGATGGTGTGGTAGCAGAGCTATTATTTGCAGCAGGTGACTTGGTCGCTGATGGTGATGAGCTACTGCGCATCGATAGTGAAAGCGCATAGTTGACGAAGCCTAATAAGAAAGCCTCATCAAAGCGCAAATAACAAAAAGGACGACAAGTATGAGCCATTCGTATCCAAGCCATGTCACCATCGTTGATGTCAGTCCACGTGATGGACTACAAAACGAATCGATGACAGTGCCGACTGAAGTTAAGCAAACGCTTATCAATGATTTGATTGCAGCGGGTGTCAAAAAATTGGAAGCGACCAGTTTTGTGTCACCAAAGTGGGTGCCACAAATGGGTGATAACAGTGAGTTGCTCGACGCACTAGCACCGACGCGTCAGACGGACGTTTGCTACTCGGTACTGGTGCCCAATATGCGCGGCTTTGAAAATGCTATCGTACATCGCCCTGATGAGATCGTCATCTTTGGCTCAGCCAGCGAAACCTTTAGTCAAAAAAACATCAACTGTAGTATCGATGAGAGTATCGAACGTTTTGCACCAGTGGCTGCAGCAGCAAAAGCACAAGGCATCAAGGTACGTGGCGTGATCTCTTGTACGGTCGGTTGTCCTTATGAAGGTGACATTGCCCCTAGCCAAGTAGCCTATGTGACCAAGCGTCTGGTAGAGATTGGTTCAGAACAAATTGGCATTGCCGATACCATTGGTGTTGGTACGCCGCTCAAAGTGCAACGAGCGTTACAAGCTGCATTGGAGTATGCTGATATTTCTATGCTATCAGGTCATTTCCATGATACTTATGGCCAAGCGCTAAGCAATACTTTGGCTGCATTACAAATGGGTGTTAGTGAGTTTGATACCTCTGTCGCGGGCCTCGGTGGTTGTCCTTATGCTAAAGGCGCAACGGGCAATGTCGCTACCGAAGATGTGGCGTATATGTTGCATGGTATGGGTATCAGCACGGGTATCGATTTGGATAAATTGGTCGTGGCAGGCGAGCGTATCAGTGAATTTTTAAAGCGACCAAATGGCTCAAATGTAGCACGTGCCATCATCAATAAACGTCAGTCTTAAATAGTATAGTCAATCCACTACGAAGGTATGACAGCGTTAACCTCGTTTGAAGTATTTGATATACATCTACACTCGGTTGCCTTGCCATACTTTCACATTGAATGGACTATTACATCAAAAATAATATGGCTTTAAAAAACAGATTAAAATTCGAAAATTAAATATTTATATACAAGGAATGGTTATGAGTTTACCTGGATTGAATTTTCAACTTGGCGAAGATATCGACGCCCTACGTGATGTCGTACAGCAGTTTGCAGCAAACGAGATCGCCCCACGTGCTGCCGAGATTGATAGTAGCGATGAGTTCCCAATGGATTTATGGCAGAAGATGGGTGACCTCGGTTTGCATGGCATTACCGTTCCTGAAGAGTACGGCGGCTCCAATATGGGCTATGTTGCCCATATGGTCGCGATGGAAGAGATTAGCCGAGCTTCGGCATCAGTCGCGCTTAGCTACGGCGCACACTCTAATCTATGTATTAACCAAATCAAACGTAACGGTTCTGAGGCGCAAAAGCAGAAATATCTGCCAAAGCTAATCAGCGGTGAATTCATCGGTGCACTGGCCATGAGTGAGACAGGCGCTGGCTCAGATGTGGTTAGTATGAAGCTAAAAGCAGAAGAAAAAGACGGCAGCTATGTGTTGAACGGTAGCAAAATGTGGATTACCAATGGTCCTGATGCTGATGTGATGGTGGTTTATGCGAAGACCAATCCTGAAATGGGTGCAAAAGGCATGACGGCCTTTATCGTTGAAAAAGGTATGGAAGGTTTTGGTACAGCGCAAAAGCTAGATAAGCTCGGCATGCGCGGTAGCCATACTGGCGAGATGACTTTTAATAATGTAAAAGTACCAAGCGAAAATATTTTAGGCGGTCTTAATGAAGGCGTGAAGGTCTTGATGAGTGGCCTAGATTATGAGCGCGCTGTATTGGCTGCAGGTCCTATTGGCATCATGCAAGCGGTGATGGACAATGTTGTGCCTTATATCCATGACCGTAAACAGTTTGGTCAAGCGATCGGTGAGTTCCAGCTTATCCAAGGTAAAGTTGCGGACATGTATACTATACTACAAGCCGGTCGTAGTTTTTTATACACCGTGGGTAAAAACCTCGATATGTTGGACGCGCGCGGTGCCGGTCATAGTCGAGAAGTGCGTAAAGACTGTGCCAGTGTGATCTTATGGTGTGCCGAAAAAGCCACATGGATGGCGGGTGAGGGTATCCAAATATTTGGCGGTAATGGTTATACCAACGAGTATCCACTTGGTCGCTACTGGCGCGATGCTAAGCTGTATGAAATTGGCGCAGGCACCAGTGAAATTCGCCGTATGCTAGTCGGTCGTGAGTTATTTAACGAGACTAAGTAAGAAGTAGCTAATGACGCCTTAGCTATTTTCTGACAGTAAAATAAAAAAGCAGTACGTTCAAAACGTGCTGCTTTTTTCATACTAACGTCAAACCGAATTATCTATAAGCGGTTAAGACTTATTGCGATAATCAAAGTATCTTGCCAAACCATTTAGTAATAAATCATCACGTAAGCGCACTGGGCGATTGACATGCTGCGAGATAATGGCTGCATCACCACCTGTCATAATCAATTCAAAATTAGGGTGACGATGGCTAATCTCATTGATCGCGCCGACGATAGAGAGCAAAATACCGCGATGTACCGCGTCTTGAGTAGTTAAACCTTGACTGACGCTATCAAAAGTACCGTTCGAGATAGTGATTTGCTTAGTACCAGAGAACAGTGATTCACGTTGCAGGTAGATACTGGGGAAAATATAACCGCCCAAATGCTCAGCATGATCAATCAAATCAATGGTCACCGCTGTACCACAACCAATCACACACTGGCGTTTTTTCTTATCGACCGCACCGAGCATCTGTAGCCAGCGATCACAGCCGAGCTGCTGATCATTGTAAGCACTTTTCATCAGCGCATGCGCAGCATCGACATGGACAAACTCAAACGGAATATTCAAACGACTGAGCGTCTCTGATACTTTGGCATTGAGATTGTCACCCAATACCGATGAGATACCAATAAAGTCAGGCGCATAACGCTCGAAGCGATCCGTCAGACCCATAAGTAGTTCGGCAGGCGCTTGCAAATGCTGCTTGGCATCATGTGCGACTATTTGTCCGATATCATCGGTTAGCCAGTATTTTAGGCGGGTATTTCCAAGATCAAGCCAGAGCATAAAAGTCCCTTTATATAGTGCTCGTTAATGATGGTGTTCATCAATATAGTTGTCTAAGCCTAATAAATAACGTCGATGCGTCCAGTAAAAAGCGTAGAAATCTTACCGCTATCTTGGCGTAATTGCAAACAGCCATGTGTGTCGACACCACAAGCGATTCCCGTCACGACTTTTTCTTCATTATTATAGTCTTGGGTAACGCGTAAGTGCAGACCTGATAGCGCATCCATCGTCGCAAACTGCTCCAAAAAACTATCCAAATAGTAAGTATGACCCGTTGGCTGTTCTATGCCCAAATGCTCAAAGCGTGTCATCGCCGCCATCAATGCTTTGCACATCTGCTGATAGAGCATTGGTAGGTCTGGTAGGCTCGCAGATCGTGTCTCTAAAGGCAGCATCTCATTAATGCCTTGTAAGCTAATCGCTTGGTAGCTCATACCCTCTGACGTTTGCGTGGTGAGCTTTGGTGCTGCTTGTACGTTTAAGCCAATACCTAGCACCACACCGACCAATCTACCAGCTTTCGTCACTGGCTCTATCAAAATCCCAGCCAGTTTATTAAAGGGTAGGGTACGCTGATTTGCTACATCACTATCCAATGCTGAGTTTAATACTGAGTCTAATACCGAGCTGTCCGTTACAGATTGCACTTTAGATAGCTCTTCAGATTGGCTCTGAGCTTGCTGATAAAAACCCAAGTCATTTGCCCATTTCACACCGATTGGCGTCAGTCCCTGTGCTTGCAGTTGCTCGTTCAGTGTTTGAATGACAGGCATCTTCGCCAGTTCAAGGCCAATGATGAGCGATAATAAGCCACTGATTGGCATATGCACAGGATGGTATAGCGATAGATAGACATTGCCGCGCGGTGATTGCCACGAGCGCCCGTGCTGACCACGACCTGCGCTTTGGGTTTCCGCTGTCAAAACATGTACGGTGGCGACATCTAACGATCCGTTTTGCAAGGCTTCTATCAGCTCGCTATTGGTCGAGGCGCTACTAGCCACATGATGGTGATTGAGCTCGGATAAATAGGGAGGAAAACTGGTGAGTGGCGGCATAAGTTTAGTCGATGTGGTTAAAGGAAACTTTGATATACTGAGCGATTGTTGCGGTCAGACAGTACCGAGTAAACAGCATAAAGGTCACGCTGAGATTTGGCAAATACAATTAAGCACGCCTAAGCGCTAGTGAGTACTATAGCGCCAGTTAGTATTATAAAAGGTTCGTTCTATGATGTTATATGTGTGGTTTGTGATTGCAGGCGCGTTTGCGGGTGTCAGCGCGGGCTTGTTTGGCGTCGGCGGTGGCATGATTATCGTGCCTGCATTGGTTTGGATTTTTACCGCATATGATTTTTCGCCAGAAGTAATCACCCATCTGGCCATTGGTACGTCATTGGCGACCATCGTTGTAACTTCAATCAGCTCACTGACTGCACATAACAAGCGCGGCGGCGTGCGCTGGGAAGTATGGCGTAAGATGGCGCTTGGATTGGTCATCGGTAGTTTGGTCGGTGCGGGTATCGCGGATATGATTGATGGGCAAGCGCTACAGGCTATCATTGGTTTCGGTGCGCTATTGGTCGCCTTAAAAATGCTGTTCTTTTCGAATAAAGAGCAGGTGGGCAAACCGTTACCATCGGCCGGCATCCAGTTTGGTGCAGGTACTGGCATTGGTATGGCGTCCTCTATTTTTGGCATTGGCGGCGGCAGCTTGACCGTACCGTTCTTGAACTGGGCAGGACTGCCGATGAAACAATCGGTCGGCACGTCAGCGGCATGCGGTTTACCAATTGCACTGGCTGGAGCAGCAGGCTTTGCTTGGTTCGGTCAAGACGTGGTCAACCTGCCCGAGGGTACGATAGGGTTTGTCCATGTCACAGGTTTCTTGTTTATTTCAGTGGCCAGTTTTGCCATGGCAAAAGTCGGTGCCAAGCTTGCCCATGTCTTACCTGCACTGATGCTTAAGCGCGCGTTTGGCGTGTTGTTAATATTTGCTGGAGGGCAGTTGTTATTGAGTGGGTTGGGTGTTTTATAGCAATAATGAGTTTTTATAAAATTAGTATGTAAACCATGAGACATTCTTAGTATGAAAGCAGCAGAAAAATATCGCCGTGTTTTTGGTTCAATGAATCATTTAAAAGATCAGATATCATGGACGACGGGTCTCTCTAATATGGTAGAGTTTTTGGCATGGGAGCCGCAGCGTATTTTAGGTATTACTAAAAAACAATACGTACGCCAAATCATTGAGTGGGCGACTCACCCAGAGTTAAAAGATAAAAATATAGAAGAGATTGAGCAATCAGTCATCAAAAAGCTCAATACAAAAATGAATGAAACTGAGCAGCTAGAGACGTATTCAACGCAAACGATGGGTATCTGTAATGCGAGAGAAGCCGTGCGCCGCGTAACGTTCTTTTCTGAAGACTATCTAAATAAAGAGTTCGATATCTTTTTGAGTTTGTGCAGTGATGTCTACTTGGATTTGTTTTATCGTAAATTTATTAGCTTCGAGCCAAGTGGATCATGGTCGACACATGGTAATAGCGGTATGTTTGAAAACAGTACAGAGCTAAAAGCAATGTACATGGACAACCTAGCTTATAACCATCAGGCGAATGTATTGATAGCGAATGAGTTAAAACTCGCTGGCCGGAAAAACCCAGACCAAATCCTAAAGTACTGCTTGATGTACGAGCATTTATTAGCAAAAGGCTTTATCGAGAAAGGGGCAAAGTTTTTGCTGTTATTTATCGGTGGTGACGCGCTAAAGCAAAACAAGCAAACACTCGTAGATCGGGAGCTGGCTCTATGTCATAAACGGCCAAGGAAATATCAGCATCTACTAAGACCAGAGCTGTTAGAAATAGTTGATCATTTAGAAGTGGCAAGTATCTCTTGGTCAGCCTTTATCGAGTTTAATAACCGCTATTTAGCAGAAAATAACGCCTGCCAAGTGGAGCAAAAACTGCTGCGAGGGTTCCATCAAAGCCTTGAATCAAAATCGTTTATGCAGTTAGCCGTTTAACCCTAAAAACCCAGCACAATTTCAGGTAGAATAGCCGCCTGTTTTTGCTAAGTTTATTGACTCTTCATGCGTTTAAAATCTCTAAAGCTGGCAGGCTTCAAATCCTTTGCCAATCCAACCACTTTTACTTTTCGTCATGGTATCACTGCCATCGTCGGGCCGAACGGCTGTGGCAAATCGAATGTGATTGATGCTATCCGCTGGGTGCTAGGCGAAACCTCTGCCAAGCAGTTACGCGGCGGGGCGATGAGTGATGTTATCTTTGCTGGTACGCAGGATAAAACAGCCAAAAGCGTCGCCAGTGTCGAGCTGACCTTTGAGCATACCCAAGATGAGCAGACTGGTATCCGCCACGAGTTTAACTTGTACCAAGAGCTATCGGTTCGCCGTCAGGTAAATAAAGATGGCCGCTCAGATTATTTTATCAATGGTACGCGTTGCCGCCGCCGTGATGTGGTCGATGTGTTTTTAGGTACAGGGCTGGGTGCACGTAGCTATGCGGTGATTGAGCAAGGCATGATTGGGCGCATTGTTGAGTCTAGTCCTGTGCAGCTGCGTGAGTTTATCGAAGAGGCGGCAGGTGTCTCACGCTATCAGGCTCGCCGTGAAGAAACGCAAAAGAAGTTAGAGAAGACAAAAGACAATCTAGCGCGCCTGCACGATATGCAAAGCGAGCTATTACGCCAACAAAAATCACTGTCTAAACAGGCAGCGAGCGCGCAGCGTTACGAAGAGTTGGCATTAACACTAGCTGATATCGAGCAGCAGCTCGCTATTCAGCAGCTCTATCAAGCCAAGCAAACGCATCAACAGCAGAAAGTAGCGCATGAACGTAGTGCTACGGAGGTGACGTCACTACAGGCTGACTACGACACGCTCAAAGCTCAGCAAGACAAGCTCACTGCTCGTATCAATCAAGAGCAATGGCTCAAAGACGATGCCCAAAGCACTCACTATCAGCAGCAGCTCGGCTATCAACAAGCGGAACATAAGTTAAGTGATGCTAAGTCACAGCTGGTTACTATTGAGCAGCAACTGTCTGGCTTGGCACAGCAGCGTGACCAATCACTCGCTGATATCGAACGCCTAAAAGCTGAACAATCTGAGCAGAATCAAGCGTTAGAAGCATTACGTCCGCAGCTTATTGAGCTGACAGATAAACGCAATAACTATAAGCGCAATGAACAGCCACTACAACGCGCGTGGCACGAAGCGCAAAACAATCTGTCACGCTTGCAAGACAAGGCTCGCACGCTTGAGCAGCAGCAGGCGATTAATATCCAAGCACAAAAGCGCCACCAGCAAAGCTATGATAAGTGGCAACGCCGCGAGCAAAATTGGCAAAACCTGTGGCAGCAATTACAGCAGTCTATAGCGCCATCTGCATCTGACAGTACTGATATGAGTAAGATGGATAAGGTGCAAGATCTCAGTCAGGTGCTAGAACAGCAAGTCACTGAGCTAAATACGCAGTTGCAGCAGGTTGAGCGTCAACGCGAAGCCGTCGATGAACGCTTGTCCGAGATACAACCGCAAGCGCATAGTTTGCAGCAGAGACTAAACGCACAGCAGAACGAGTTGAGCGATAATGAAAAGCGTCATGCGCTGCTGGCAGGCGAATACGATACCCTGCATCAAATACTGCATCCGAAACCTACACAAAAGCAATCAGCAAAGACCCAAACTACTGCGACGGATAATGCAGATAACGATGGCATACATCATCAGCCGTTAGCCATCGCAACGCTACGTGAGCAGATTGAGCTAAGTGCCAAGGGGCAGGAGTATGCGCCGCTACTCGATAGTATCCTAGCATTGTGGCTAGATAGCCATGTGCTGACATCTAATCCACAAGCTAATCAACAAGCCAACCAAACAAAGCAATCAAGCGTTGATAATGCTACTGAAGTTTCTCAACAAGCGAATAGCTTGTGGCAAGCGCTTGAGCATGACATTGCAGACTTACTGACTTATCAAACGGTACAAAATACGCCTGCCAGTGCAAACGATAAAGCTTTAGTAGGGACGGGTCATAGTTTATGGTTGCCAACTGCGAAAAGTGACATTAGTGACCATGACTTTGTCAGCGACTTGTCAGATAATTTGATTGATAAAGTGTTGCCATTATCGCAGTTGATTACTCAGCCGCTACTCTCGCTATGGCAGCAGTGCTATATATATACGTCGCAGTTTGAGACCAGTCGGCAGCATGAGATTGATACACTTACTGATGTATTAAAGTCATTACCGCCATCCGCTATTTTGCTTACTGTAGATGGTTGGTTGATTAGCCGTCATGGAACAATTAATTTAAGCAAATTTGCTAGTGCACAGGATAAGCAAAACGATAGCAATAGCCAATTCCTCACGCAGCGCCTGCAACAGCGTACGCGTCTACAAGCGTTAGAAGACTTGCTTGATAAGTTTGAAACTAAAATACAAGAGCAGCAAAAGTCTATTGCAAAAGACCAGCGCGACTATGATGCGTTGATGATTAGCTTAGAAGAAACGCGCGCGCAAGCTGAGCAGTTAACCCGTGACAAGCATAAATACCAGCAGCAACTGACGACCGAGCGAGTCAACGCTGAGCGTTTACAAGCAGATAGCCAGCGTCTGAACGCTGACAAAGCAACGCTTGAACAGGAAAAGCAAGAACTGGCGCAAGAGCAACAAACCCTTGAGCAAGAACAACAGCATATTGAAAGTGAGATTGCTACGCTAACGCCGCAAATAGTAGAAGCACGAGCGACAACTCAGCAACTGCAAGCTGAGCGCAGCGAGCTGAACCGCGCGCGTCAAGCTGATGATGACGCATGGCAAGCATTGCAGCTGCGTATTCAGCAATACGAGATGCGTTTAGAACATAGTGTTAGTAGTCTAGCTCGTGCGACTGAGCAACATGATAAATCCTTAGAGAATGAGCAAAGTCTACAGACTCGTCACGATCAGCAGCAGGCTAAATTGCCAGATCTACAAGCAGCTTTGCAGTCTGCACAGGTAACGCGCGATAAGCAGCAAGTGCTATTGAACGAGCGCGATACTGCGCTAACAGCACTAAAACAAACGTACGCTGAGCAGCAGACAGCATTTGATACATTGCAAAATACGTTGCAAACGCAGCAAAGCGAGCTTGCCCGTCATGCTACTGAGCTGGCATTAAGCGCGGCACGATTAGAGGATGCTAGCGCACACACGCAGAGCGCTTTAGATGCTTATTATCGTGTAAGTCATAAATATAAAGCGCAAGCAGAGCAACCGCAACAAAGCATGAGCGTCTCAAACTTGCTAGCAGATTTTATCGCTCATGATCGCCGCGTCCGTCCAGACAAAATCGCTGAGCTAGAGTCCGAGCGAGCTAAGTTGACCCAGCAGTTGAGCAAGATTGGGCCAGTCAATTTGGCAGCGGTCGCAGAGTTGGCTGAGGTAAACGAGCGCCTAGAGCCACTCGCACAGCAGACGGCAGATATCGCGGCCAGTATGCAGACATTGACCGAAGCTATTGCCTCTATTGATGAGACGACCAAGACACTGTTTATGCAGACACTTGATGCGGTCAATAATGAGCTTGCCAATTTATTTGCCAAAGTCTTTGGCGGTGGACAAGCTAGCCTGACGTTGAACACTGACGAGATGCCAGCCAATACGCCAAAGTCCGAACAATGGCGGGCGGGGCTTACCTTGATGGCGCAGCCGAAGGGCAAACGTAATAGTCGCTTAGCGGTATTATCGGGTGGTGAAAAAACCCTTACTGCGCTAAGTTTAATTTTTGCGATATTTAAGCAGCATCCTGCACCGTTCTGTGTGCTTGACGAGGTCGATGCACCGCTTGATGATGCCAACGTTGCGCGCTTTACCAGTCTCATCCATGAGCTAGCAGATGACTTACAGTTTATCTTTATCAGTCATAATAAATTAACGATGCAAATTGCTGATGAGCTAAAAGGTATCACTATGCCAAGTGCAGGCATTTCTACACTCGTCAGCGTGTCGCTCGATGAAGCCGCACGCTACGTAGAGAGCTAAGAGTGAAATAGTCGACATTAAAAGTGCTATGAGAATCAGCGCGATGCAAATATAATCAATCAATTGGCATAAATGCAAATAAGCTTGACCTCAGTCCAGCATACTGGTTATAAAGTACACAATGTGGTGACGATATAGGTCAGCCATGCTAGAATATTGCCATTTATGCTCGTTTGTGTATTCCCTTTTGTTATATATACTAGGATGTATTTATCATGACCGTTATTCAGTTTATATTGATTGCCATTGCCGCATTTATCGTGCTCGCAGGGCTGTTTATGGTCATCCGTAGCTTTAAGCGCCGCGGTGCTACCGAAGCTGCTGCGGTCAATTATGATAAAAATGGTATTCCGATCATACCGCGTCACGAGCGCAACATCGTTGATCAGCCAGATCTCGATGATACGGTCGCAGGCGAGACGAGCATCGGTCCAGATCGTAGCTACTTGGATGCCGTCGTTGAAGAAGAGCCATTGACGCAAGCGCATACCAACGTTGACGCTCAACTAACGGCTGAGCGTGACCATGTAGCAACTGACGACCATGACGTCATCGATGAAGCCGACTACGCGCGCTGGCAAGAAGAGCAACGCCGTGCCGATAGTGCTGAGTTTGTAGAAGTCGCCGATCAGATGCATATCGAGCAAGAGCCTGATGCGTTCTCTAGCCTAATGTCAGCGACCGATAGTCTGATGCCGACCATCGATACGGCAGAAGAGCCAAGCTTCGATGACAATAGCCCGATACTGGATCAGCATCTATCAGAGTCGGGTGATGATGCGCAAAACGGCCCGTTGATTAATGCCAAAGACAATATCAATATCACCATCTTGCCGCACCAGTATCGCGATCGTCCAGCGGCGATTATCCGTGGTCGTGACCTGTTAACGTTGATTGATAAATACGGTCTACGCTATGGCGCGATGAATATGTTCCATCGCTACGAGCAGAAAGACGGCACTGGTATGCTGTGGTTTAGCATGATGGGTATCACTGATAGCGGTATCGCGCCGTTTGATCCGCATAGTGTCGCGACCAACACTTATAACGGTGTCGTCGTATTCTTGTCATTGCCGCATCCTCAAGCCGTGCGCAGCTTTGATAGTATGATGAGCATTGCTTATATGATGGCAAGCGACCTTGACGCGATTATGCTTGATGAAGATAACGAACCAATCACACCTGAATACAAGCAGCAGCTACGTAACCAAGTTCGTGATTATGAGGGTTAGCAGTCTAGATACCAAAAGCTAAGAAAGTTAAAAGCTGATTAATAGCAGAAATCATAAAAAGGGCAAATAGCGATTAACGTTATTTGCCTTTTTTAATGGGCTATAGTTTCTGCAAAATGCTAATCATAGTAGATTGAACAAGCCTGACATGGATTTGATTTATATAGGATTGGCTATACCGAGCTTCCTACAAACTTGTTATCATATCGACATCTTGAATGACAAAAAAGACCCCGACTATGACTGACACTACCTCACCAAATAATTCTAAAAACCTATCTGCTCAAGTACAAAGCGCAACATCTAACATGGCCAGTTTGACCGATGACAGTGCCAAGAACAGCGCAGAGATTATCTCGCAAATGCGCACGCTTATCGAGTCTATAAAAACGCACAATTATGCTTACTATGTGTTGGATAATCCAATCTTAGAAGACAGCGAGTACGATCAATTGCGTCGCTCATTGCTAGACATCGAAGAAGAATATCCAGATTTGGTGCAGCCAGACAGTCCGATTAATCAAGTCGGTGATATGCCGCTATCGGCCTTTACCCAAGTCACTCACGACATTCCGATGCTGTCGTTAGGCAATGTCTTTGAATATGATGATTTGCGCGATTTTATGCGCCGTGTCAATGATCGCCTGAGCGACTCGCAGCAAAATCCTGAATACGAGATGGAGCTAAAGCTTGATGGACTGGCGGTCTCACTGAAGTATGAGCACGGTAAGTTTGTCCAAGCGGTCACGCGCGGTGATGGGCAGACAGGTGAAGATATTACTCAAAATGCCAAAACCATTCGTAACCTGCCACTATGGATAGCTGATGCTGCTGATATCGAATTGCTAGAAGTGCGCGGTGAAGTGTTGATGCCAAAGGCGGGGTTTGAACGTCTCAATCGTTTAGCAGAAGAGAACGAAGGTAAAACCTTTGCCAATCCGCGCAATGCCGCTGCTGGTAGCTTACGTCAACTAGATCCAGCGATAGCAGCAAGTCGTCCACTGGCGTTCTATGGCTATTCGGTCAATCAAGGTTTGCCAGATACTATCGACACTCAGTCAGGGGCGTTGGCATGGCTTACCGAGCTTGGCTTTACGGTCAGCGCTGTAGAAGTGGTAGCAAATCCACGCGCCGCGCAGACCTATTATGAGTCAGTAATAGAAGGGCGTAGCGATCTGCCATTTGAAATCGATGGCATGGTAATTAAGGTAAACCGCCTTGCGTTACAGCAGCAACTTGGCTACCTATCACGCGAGCCACGCTGGGCGACTGCTTATAAATTCCCTGCCGAAACGGTGATGACGCGTCTCAACGATATCGAGTGGCAAGTCGGCCGTACGGGTCAAATCACACCAGTCGGTAAGCTTGAGCCTGTCAAAGTTGGCGGCGTCACTGTCAGCAATGTCACTTTGCATAACTTCGGTGAGATTCAGCGTTTAGATGTGCGCGCAGGCGATACGGTCAGCGTCCATCGGGCAGGCGATGTCATTCCAAAAGTCACTCGTGTCTGGCACGATCAACGCCCAGCCGATAGCGAACCAGTCACGCTACCCTCTACTTGCCCTGTCTGCGACTCACCTGTTGTCCTGCCTGAAGATGAGGCATTGGCACGCTGTACGGGCGGACTGTTTTGCCCAGCTCAGCAGCAAGAAGCACTTATTCATTTTGTCTCACGTCGTGCCATGGATATCGATGGACTTGGCGCAAGTTGGTTGATTAGCTTCTTTGAGCATGGTCTGGTCAAAACCGTCGCTGATATCTATCAGTTGCACAATCATGCGGATGAGATGGTCACCTTTGAGAAACTGGGTGAAAAATCGGTACAAAATATTATCAATGCAATCGAAGCCAGCAAGCACACGACATTGGCTCGCTTTATCTATGCACTCGGCATCCGTGGTGTCGGTGAAGGTACGGCGCAGAACTTTGCTCAGCAATTTGGTGATTTAGATAGCCTAATGTCGGCCAGTATTGAGACCTTGATAAAAACGCCAGATGTCGGAGAAATAACTGCCGAGCTGACCTACAAATTCTTCCGTGCACCGCATAATATCGAAGTGATTAATTCATTGCTTGAGGCTGGCGTCTATTGGGATAAGGTCGAGCAGGTCGCATCAGAAGGGCTGCCACTCGATGGGCAAACGTGGGTCATCACTGGTGCGCTCGATAGCATGGCGCGTGATGAAGCCAAAGCCAAACTACAAGCGCTGGGTGCAAAAGTCTCGGGTAGCATCTCGACAAAAACCACTGCGCTATTGGCAGGGGATAAGGCTGGCTCTAAACTGACTAAGGCGGAAAAACTCGGTGTGAAGATAGTAGGTGAGGAAGAGTTTTTGGTGATGATTGGGAATTAGGGTACATTGAGAATAATATCCTTCTCATTCAGGTTTTCTGCTGTAAAAGCTTTAAACTCTGATGAATAACAGTCTGTAAATCTAATTAATAGGAATGAGTAAATGTATGAATGCATTATTTAAAGAGCTCAAAAGCAGGTTGAATTTATTAGAGGCTGTTTCTGACGCATCTAGACCTAATGATTTGTTACCATCAAGATTCGAAGACAAGGTTGGAGGAGAGCTAGCTAAGGAATTTGGTGCTTATCTTGAGAAGAAAATTGATGATGGTACTTATACTCCTTCTATTGCCTCTTTTGTTCCTGTTCCAAAGCCAGGATTTACTACAAGACCTGCTGCACTATTAACGCTATCAGACAGGATAATGTATGAAGCTTTAGTGAGTTCAATAAAATCTTCGATTGAAAAGAAACTAATAAGTGATGATTATGTGAAGTGGCCTAGGGCGGAGTACGTAAAGAAAAGGTGGGGTGAGTTTGAGAAAGCACCTCTGCTATCAGGTGAGGAATACATAGTCAATATAGATGTTACAGCATTTTATGATTCAATTGATCATTCTATTCTAGAAGATAAAATAGTGGAAATTACAGGTGAACAACAGGTCGGTTTAGCAATAAAGTTGTTTTTAAATAAAATTATGGATTCGAATAGAGGTCTGCCACAAGGAGTTTTCGCTTCTGATACTTTAGCTACGCTATATCTTCAGTCCGTTGATGCAGCAATGCTTAGATCTGGCTTTAATTACTGGCGACATGGTGATGACATAAGAATGAGTGTCGAAAACTTATCTCTAGCTCGTCAATCAATTGCAATGTCGGAGAATGAACTTAGAAAAATAGGATTAGTTCTAAACTCTTCTAAATGCACAATAAAAAAGTCTGAAAGCTATAGAAGTCATTTAGATGAGATAAGCAAAGTATATGAAAAAATAACAGAAAAACTCTATGAAGATAAAGTTAAGGGATTGAGTGAAGATAACGAAGCTCTCGAAAAAACAATGGATGATGCCAAGCTAGATGAACAAATGAAATGGGACTTATTCTATCATGGATCAATAACGTTAGAAGATGTAATAGAAAAAATGAGAGAGCATCTTCAGCCAGATGAAATAGAGGTAGCAAGAAATCTTTTTAATGAAACAATAATAGGTTTGCCTGATGGAGATGCACCTCTCTCAAAAGATAGGTTTCATGTTCAAATAAAGATGTCGCTTCTTAGGCTGTCTGCTGGTAAATCAGAAGAAGCAATAGAATACTGTTCAACTCTAATAGCTAAATTTCCAGAGAAAACAGAGTTAGTATGTAACTACCTATTAGCTCTGGAATCTGATTATCCAGAAAAAGTTGCTCTACAGGTGGAAGATATTATTAACTCAGAATTGTTTTTGACAGTATGGCAGAAAGCTTGGATATATAGGGTAATGCTAGAATGTGTAGAGTGTTTGAAGCCTGAAACTAAGCTTAAGATTTTAAGCAATTGTGAAAATGAATATTCACATTGGTTAGAGCGAACTGAAGGGTTTAAGATTCTTTCAAAGCTAGGCGAACTACCATTTAGCCTAATTGCAAAAAGCTGGGAGTTGGCTCCAGAAGCTTATAGGCCTGACTTGATATGTTCCGCAGTTTATCTCTCAAAAGAATGTAGTAAATCAAAAAGATTCTTAGAAGGTATAGTGCATCATCCTATTGAGAGAGTTGTAGCTAGGCATTGTACCAGTAAACTTTTATCTTAATAATATTGTTATTTTAGAATAAATATAACATTGGTAATAACCCATGAAATATACGATTAGAACAGAGGTTAATACCAATGCTATTAAAAGATAAAAACTCTATCTCAAGTTTTTACGTTAGTATGCATATGTTAATCGAGCCTACAAATTAAATTACTCCACCATTTCACCATGCGCTTTCACATCGCCTTTCTTACCATCTGGCTGAATCACGATAGGTAGTACCAGTCCTTTAGCAAAGTCATCAGACAGCACATAATCATAGCGACTGGCAGCGACATTGGGCGTGGTATGAATGATAAGCGTCATCTCATTGCCATCGGTTAGCTCGTGTGAGACATAGGTTTCACTCAGCTGATCCAAGGCTTTTGATAGTGCTTCGTTACTTGCCATGCTCACCGTCAGATTGTGCTGAGCGGTCGCAGCGTCCACTTTGAAGTAATCTGCATAGTCTCGGACGTTTTGACTATCGATGGCAAACGGATACTTATAGTTGGTAGGGTCAGCAGGCTTTGTACCACTGTCTACCAGTGACCAGTCGATGGTGTCGGCTGTCGATGCAGTTGGATCTGCTGCTGTCTCCGCAGTTTGCTCAGTGGCATCGACAGAATCGGTAGCGTTATCGCAGCCTGTCAGCGCCCACATGCTTGCCGTTGCAATTACCATCATACTTATCAGACGCTTTGCCATCGAGTTACCCTTTTGATTGTCGGTCATGATTTATTTGTTCTACCTGCTATTTTGACAGCTTTCTTTATGCTTCTCTAGCGAAATACATCAGATGGCAAGTTTTGATATAGTCGATCCTCTATAAAAGAATGACAACGTTAACCTCGCTTGCAGTATTACAGTTGTATCTGCACTCGGCTGCCTTGTACCACTTTTAAATTGAATCAACTATATAGTCGAGTCTATATAAGTCCGCTACATTGTCATCCTCGCTAAGCATACTAATGTATAACTTGCACTCGGTTTCCTTGCATCGAAATTATATTGAACTGACTATACAACTATCTGATACTATTTTTTATAGCCGTCTTTATACGCGTATCAAACGAACAAGCATAAAAAAGCAGCCACTATTTAATGACTGCTTTTTGTCTATTACGACTATTTGTCTATTACGATATGAACGTATCTTTAACTGATTAGATTTGGCAGTTTACTTGATATTCTTTACCGTCAGCCCATTTCATCGCAAAGATACCTTTGTCACCTTTCATGTGCCATGCATAGACGACTTCTGGGTTTGAGTCATTTACATAGCTTGCAACTTCGCCTTTCACTTTACCGTTTAGGATAATTGGCTGCTCAGCCCATTTTACTTTTGGCAAGGTAGCGTTGAGCATAACTTGTTCTTTATTGATAGATTGCTTTGCCATGATTTTGCTGTCATCGGTACAGGTGTACGGTGCTGGCGCCATACGATCATAGGCAGCGGTTACTTTTTCTGGAACTGGCGTATCAGTTGCATCTGGGGTAGTGGGTGCGGTAGTGGCACAAGCGCTCAATAGGGCAAGGACTGGTAGGGTAGTCGCAATTTTATTTATCATTATCATAGTGTTCTCCAAAGCTTTTCGCTGATGTCATTTACTTGTTCTTAATGATGCGTTTAGCATATGAGGGTTATAGTAGCGAAAACGAACCATTTCAATGTTAGAAATTGTTTGTTACCTGTTAGCTTCGTTACCCAACCGCTGTCTAATGTAACTTGCAATTTGCGACAGGGTGAAAAGCAAGCCATGTTAGCTATGAAGTGCGCGTCTATAAACTTGGTGCATAAAAAAGCGCCTATCACCGAGTAGCTGATAGGCGCTTTTTTGTTTCACTTAACACGCGTTAGATTGAGCATGCATTTTTATACTATGAACACTATTTGCTGTGAACACTACTTGGTTTTACGCGGTGGCAGACCAGTATGCTGCGTTTGGAAATTGCCTTTGCTGACTTTCTTCTTACCCGCCATGCCTTTACCCGCTGCACCTTTAGCTGATGCATTGCTGTTTGACGAGCCATTACTACGCTTCACTGAGTCATTGCCAACACGGCTATTCTTTTTGCGCGCTGACTGATAAGTATCTTGCGCGGCATCACGCCCTTCTAAACTGGCGTTAAATGGTGGAATCAAGCAACCACGATTTTTACCAATCAAGTCACTACGACCCATGTCTTGTAGCGCTTTACGTAGTAATACCCAGTTTTTTGGATCATGATAGCGCAAGAACGCTTTATGCAGTTTGCGCTGCTTACCAGACTTGACGATATCCATGTCACCTTCATCACGGCTGACCTTATGTAGCGGATCTTTGTGCGTGTGATACATGGTAGTCGCGGTCGCCATTGGGCTTGGATAAAACGCCTGTACTTGGTCAGCACGGTAGCCATTACTTTTGAGCCAAAGCGCAAGGTTCATCATATCTTCATCTTTGGTACCCGGATGAGCAGCGATGAAGTAAGGAATCAGATATTGCTCTTTGCCTGCTTCTTGGCTGAATTGCTCAAACATGGCTTTGAACTGATCATAGCTGCCCATGCCAGGTTTCATCATCTTCGATAGCACACCTTCTTCAGAGTGCTCAGGCGCAATCTTGAGGTAACCACCGACGTGATGACTGACCAATTCTTTCACATATTCAGGATCTTTTACTGCCAAGTCATAACGTAAGCCTGAAGCAATCAGGATTTTTTTCACGCCTTTGATATCACGTGCCTTGCGATATAGCTTGGTCAAATTACTGTGATCGGTAATCAGGTTTTCGCAGACGTCAGGATAGACACAAGATGGCTTACGGCAGTTCTTCTCAATCGTTTCATCTTTACAGCTGAGGCGGTACATGTTTGCTGTTGGGCCACCAAGGTCAGATATCACACCAGTAAAGTTCGGTGCGGTATCACGAATGGCTTCTACTTCGCGCAAGATGGAGTCTTCTGAACGGCTCTGGATAATGCGACCTTCATGCTCAGTAATAGAGCAGAAGGTACAACCACCAAAACAGCCGCGCATGATATTGACCGAAAATTTGATCATGTCATAAGCAGGGATACGCGCATCGCCATAGCTTGGATGCGGCAGGCGTGCGTACGGCAAGTCAAACACATAATCCATCTCTTCTGTCGAGAGTGGCACTGGTGGCGGATTGAGCCAAACATCAATAGAGGTATGCGAGTTACCAGCACCGCTACTGTGACGCTGCACAAGCGCACGGGCGTTACCTGGATTGGTCTCTAAATGCAAGATGCGACTTGCATGAGCATAGAGCACAGGGTCAGATTTGACGTGCTCGTAGTCAGGCAGACGAATCACTGTCTTTTCACGTGGTGGCATTTTTAGCTTATGCTTACGTGCGGTCATTGGCTTATCAAAGCCGCGCATTTGTACCACTTGCGTCTCTTCGTCGACTTGTTCAGCGTTGATGACTTTATTGGCAACTGGCTCAGCGACAAAACCCTGATATTGCGATGACATAGATGAAGGCATGGCTTGCCCAACAGGCGAGTCCGATGGTTTGTTCTGCTCAATTGAACAGCTATCAACGTCTTCGGTCATCACATAAGGGTTGATAATTGGATCGACACGGCCAACGGTATCGACATCGTTACTCGCGACTTCAGTCATGTCTTCTTGCCAATGGCGACGAGTCGGGGTCAATAAGTAAGCAGTACCGCGCAATTTGCTCATCTGCTCAAAGCTATAGCCTTTAGACAGACCATGTACCACATCGACGATCGCACGTTCAGCATTACCATATAGTAAGACATCAGCACGCGCATCCAGCAAGATACTACGGCGCACTTTGTCTGACCAATAATCATAATGAGCGATACGGCGCAAGCTGCCTTCGATACCGCCCAAGATAATAGGAACATCAGGATAGGCTTCACGGCAGCGCTGGCTATAGACGATAGCCGCGCGGTCAGGGCGTTTGTTTGCCACGTTGCCCGGAGAGTAAGCATCATCGCTACGGATTTTGCGATCGGCGGTATAGCGGTTGATCATGCTGTCCATGTTGCCCGCGGTCACGCCGTACGCATAGACAGGTTTGCCCAATTCCATAAAGGCGTCTTTGCTCTTCCAATCTGGCTGAGCGATGATGCCAACACGGAAGCCTTGCGACTCTAATAGACGACCGATAATCGCCATACCAAAGCTTGGATGATCGACATAGGCGTCACCTGAGATGATGATGACATCACAAGCATCCCAGCCCAAATCGTCCATCTCTTTGCGGCTCATCGGCAGATAAGGCGCCGGCTCGTAGCAGCTCGCCCAGTGTTTGTCATAATCATAAAGTGGCTTGGTGCCTTGTTTAAAGGCAGTGCGGGCGATGGTATCGGCAGACATGGGCGGACCTGTTAATTAGAAAAATGGCACTAAAAATACAGCCCTTATTACCCAATGATAATAAAGGCGAATTTAAAAGCGCTCATTTTAACATGAATCGCCTTCACTATGCGACCTATTCTATGAGTGGCGATTGCCGATAAGTTATTGATAGCGCGAGATAAACTGCTCATGCAAAGTAAGCTATCCGCACAGCAAAATAATGGCAAAAACAGTCTAGACAGAACAGTCACATTATCAGTTCAATCAAACTTACTTCCAACAATCATTCTCTACCCTAGTTCAATTTATGCTTACATCGTCACAAGCATAACTATCAAAATACCGACTTGGCTGATACTAGTCATTTGTTTTCTTATATTTATGATTTTCTTTAATTCCTAATAGTAGATTTTGGCACAGGTTTTGCTCCACCCTTATTAGGGCTTATTTGTGTGCATTAACGAGTAAAAATAGTGCACCGATAAAATTTGAACGGCTAGATAAGTGTTTGGAGATAAAATGAGAACATCCTCTGTTGGACTGGACACGATAAAGACATTATTAAAACTATTACAACTATTAAGAGCATCGCTAAGTAATAAGCTGGTACTAAGTACATTATCGTTTGCAATGATAAGTAGCGCCCAAGCTGCTGAGACTGACACATTGACCGTGGCGCAGCTGCTCGAATATCAAAACATCGCTTGGATTATCTGGGGCGGGGTATTGGTGTTCTTTATGCAGGCAGGTTTTGCTCTACTTGAGAGCGGTTCAGTACGAGCGAAAAATGCGGTAAACGTGATGATGAAAAACTACACCGATATGTGTATCGGTGGTCTGGCGTTCTACTTAGTTGGTTTTGGGCTGATGATGGGTACCAATCACTCAGGATTCGTCGGCACGGATCATTTTATGCCAGTCGCGTTGTCCAATATGGACTGGGCTTTGATGTTCTTTCAGATGATGTTTGCAGCGACAGCGGTGACGATTGCAAGTGGTGCAATGGCAGAGCGCGTCTCCTTTATTGGTTATGCGGTGGCCGCCTGTTTGATTTGCTTGTTCATCTATCCTGTGTTTGCTAGCTGGGTATGGGGTGGTTATTTTGGCGGGACGGGCTGGCTAGCCGAGCTTGGTTTTATTGATTTTGCTGGATCTACTGTCGTGCATTCTATCGGTGGCTGGTTGGCATTGGCAGGCATCTTAGTCATTGGCCCAAGGTTAGGCCGCTTCGCACCTGATGGCACGCCAAGACTCATCGCAGGGCATAACATGACGTTGCTAGCGCTTGGCGGATTTATCTTATGGTTTGGTTGGTTCGGCTTCAATGCTGGATCGACGTTATCTATCACGGGCAATATTGGACTAATCGCCGTCAATACTTTTATCGCTGCGGTCAGTGCTGTCGTAAGCTACATGCTGATTGCTCGGACAATGAGCAAAGCCATTTTGCTCAGTGATAGTGTCAATGCCAGTTTGATCGGTCTGGTATCCATCACGGCAGGCTGTGCCACGACGACGCCTGTTTTTGCCGTTGTCATCGGTGCAGTCGCCTCCGTGGTCTATATTTTATCCATACAAGCATTATTGAAGCTCAAAATAGATGACGTAGTATCAGCAGTGGCAGTGCATGGTTTTGGCGGTGCATGGGGCACACTCGCGGCTGGATTGTTTTATACAGGGGACTTATTTAACTTATCACGGCTCGGCGTACAAGCGCTAGGCGTGGGCGTGGCGTTAGCTTGGGGACTGGGGTTGGGTCTAGTGATGTATAAGCTGATTGACATGAGCTTTGGGTTAAAAGCCAGCCGTTTACATGAGCAGCGCGGCCTTGATTATACCGAGCATGCAGAGCTGGGTTACCCTGAGTTTCAAAAGCAAATGTTTGATGCTAAAAGTCTAACAGAGCGTCACTTATAGGAGAGAGCTGATGAATACTGATACTCAATCCGTAGACCAAACGGTATCCACGATGGCAGAGGTGCTGGCAAAATACTTACATCCTGAGGAAGTACGACTGCTGAAGACGCAATGGCTACGGTATCCGGCGGTCTCTGTAAAGATGATGCAGCAGTGCGTCTTGGACGCGACACGGCGCTATCCTGAGCTGCAAGCTTATAAGTCTGATATTAGGAAAGGATTTTGGGCTACGTTGCAAGCGGACAGTCAGCAGACTGTCGAGTCTGACAGTCACAATGGTCATAATGAAACAATCAAAGCGCCAGTCCCTGTCTCTGAGTTGGTTTTGGCGTTTTATACTGTCATAGAAGCGCTGCGCAGTCAGCTATCAGAAACAGAAAGTCGTAACCTATTTCTGACCATGCACCAAACTGTTTCGCAAGAACGCACCTTCAAAGGGCATAGTCTTAACATTAGTCAATTTTTGGAAGGCAATCGTCCGTCCGTACCTGACAACGAGCACCTATTAAATAATTTGATGCAGCTGGCTTATGTATGCTTATGCGATGTTGCAGGCCCTGTCGAAGCAGATGAGATGATGTTTCGAGCGGCAGAGAAGGCGAAACAAAACTATCCGAAAACACTGGTCGAAAAGTTATTCTAAGATATTAAGCAGGCACGTTACGATTGAGAATAGAATACCTTTCGATAACGTGCCTTATATAAAGGGGCTTTTATAACATAGCTTTCAAGATGTAGAATTCATAATGTAGCTTTCATAACGCACCTTGAAACTTGATACTAGTCGATGAGCGGTCTAATAGTATTTAGCTATCTAGTCCAATAGCTGAAGTGGGAAAGTAACCACGTCAAAGGCGAGGGCAAAGGGTAGCAGTACTAGCTTTTGTGCGCCATTTGGACCGCTACGAGTGACGACATCTTGCTGAGTTTGTGTATAAAAACTCACCGTATATGGCTTGGTCAGTGCGCGATAGTTTGACTGAATCAAACCTAAGTTACTAACTTGCGGATAGATAGCGCCTTTGACAGGAACGCTAAAACAAAAGCGCTGAGCATTGATACGTTGATCACTCGCTGAGGTGCACTCTTTACCGTTATTTTGCAAAAAGAACTGATAGTCTGAACGCCCAAACTCATCTTTTAATTTAGCATAAGACAGTTTCATCTCACCTTGGAAGTACCCATCATTATTGGGTACATGAAAGCTCATGTCGTTATCCACTTGAATATTTTTTTGCGTGAGATTACTCAGTAAGTTCACCATTTCTATCCCACCTTGGGTGAGAACGTAGCTGTTCTTCTTTCCTACGATAACCATTGACGCGTTTGGCATTTTTGGTAACGCCTGCGCAGGACGACCAAAAGCAACAATTTGATCTTCAGACAGAACTTGCTTCGTCGTGTTTGTGGTGACATGTCCGCTATTATCTAACAATGAGCTAGTCGCACAGCCTGACATTGCAAGCATTGAGGCTAGTATGGTTCCTGTTATAAGCGTCCTTGGGTGAGAGATAAAATTTTTCTTAGCCATAATTAGGTTCCCTTTTCTACTATGATTAATTATTCGTAAACATCTAACGTATGCTCATTTGGTCTTTAATAATTTAAGATAGAATAAAATCGATATATAAAGCTGTGTCGTTATATTTAAATAAATTTTTTTGAAAGCTATTCGTGTGCGTGTCGATACTTCGAAAAATATACACTAGTATAATTGGAGTCTTTTTAAAATGGGTCGATTGCAGTTATCTTTCGCTAATACTCTATTGAACTAATGCCAGCTAGTATTGTCTTGAGGTATATTTTCTGACTGCTTCTGCCAATAGTTTGCTTTCGGCTCATAACGCGCATCAGTTAAAGCTAATTCAGTATAAATCTCATCTAAGCCCTCTATTGCTTTGTAACTGCCCAGTTCAGCGTAACCGGTCAACTCTGAAATAAGAGGCTGTAAATACTGTTCAAGCTCTTTTTGACTTGAGTTAACATGAGATGCCCGCCAATAATTGAAAGCCTCAAGCAATAGAACAGCTTTGCTATCTAAATGTCCAGCTTTGGATAATAATGCAGTACTTACAATACCTAATCCAGTCTCAGTTTCCTGCTGTAAGATAATAGGGTTGTTTGGACTTACACGTCTATTTTTTCGTACTAAACCTGTACCCACCATATAATCTAGCCAAATTGAAGAGTTTGCTTTATTTTGTTGAAAATAGTCTACAACCTTACTCATGTATTGTATGGCTTTGTTATCGTCTTTAGGAACAAATTCACCTATGTAGTAATTTAGAGCCATCTGGAAGTAAAGCTCGACTAGTTGCTCTTGATAGTAAACACCATCAGATTTAAATTGTTCTATTTGTTTATGGCTTAAGCTATCTTTCTTAGGAAAGTCGCTAATAGCTTTATTCGCAAACCTAGATAATGCTTGCTCGTATTTAGCATATTGGCTAATAACATCCGTATCCTTACTGAAAGGATATTTTGTTTGACAGAGCTGAAATTTTGCCACTTGTAATGCAAAATTATCTGAATATATGTCTATGCCATTTGGCGTTTCTTTGAATTCGCTTAATGTGATAGGTTTATCAGATTGTTCGATATTTTTATAAATATCGCAACTATTTGAAACAGGCTGAATATCATAGGCATAAGTAGGTAGAGATACAACTGTAAATAACCCTATAATAAACAGGCTATTTAGTGAGAGTTTTAAGTAAGGTAAGCTATTTATTTTGAACATTAAAAATGTATTTAAATTTTGCACAACAAGAATCCTTAAAGTCGTCATTAGCTACCATATTTAAAATTACACTACTCTTATCATTTTATTTCTTGATATGCTACATATGATGTCTTAATCAAGCAAAATCTTCGTGCCACTTTTGGTAAAGTTCATCACAAACTGGCTTTTGAAATTGCGCACATTATTTTCGTAAGTCAGTAAGCTGCGGGTGAACTGATGATAGTCGCTCATATTCTTGGCATTGACCATGAGCATAAAGTCAAAATCGCCAGATACTTCATAGCAGCTCATGATTCGTGATTGCGCATCCATCAAGCGCTCAAACCGATGCTGCATTGAAGTGTTAGAGCGCTCCATTTCTATCATCACTACGGCCGTCAGACCGTAGCCCACTTTGTCAGGATTGACGATGGCTACTTGTTTGGTAATCACGTCACTATCTATTAGCGCCTGTATACGCCGCTGCGCCGTCGCGATAGAGACATGCACTCGCTCTGCGACAGTTTTGAGCGGTAATGTCGCATCATCTTGTAGCAAGTTCAAAATAGCTTTATCAATATTATCTAAAGTATGGCTCATATCAGGAAATCCTTAACAGCAGAGTTTTCTATCGCTTTTTATAAATATTATCACTATAAAGTTTAATATAAGAAAATAATAGTTTATACGACATGTATTTGATATTTTTATTCATAAATATATCTATATAGAGATAATATATCAAAGCAGCCTAGTAAAATAGATCATATCAATTAGAGCTGCTTCAAAATAAGAGCTAGCAATTGGTTTTTTATCATCTATTAATATCTACGGTGCTTATCATGTCTATCTCAATGTTCTCCAATGTATTCGCTAATACCCTAGCAACGACTGCTGCACGTTTGCCACTACCTGCGATTTGGACGACAGGTAGCGCACAACAACGCACTCTGATATTAGGGGTGTCTTTTGCCATATTGTCTAATGTGCTATTTGGCGTACTCTATGCGTATAGCAGTTTTTTAGCGCCATTATCAGGGACGCAAGTTTTTATCTGGCGTATGCTCGCAATGTGGGCAGCGTTGGTTGGATACCTGATGGTAAGTGGACGTCTAGGATTACACATTGATAAATTGAAAGTGTTAAAAGGCGCTAAGCAATGGGCTTGGTTGCTATTACCTACACCGATATTTCTCAGCCAGTTTTGGTTATTTATGTGGGGGCCAGTGAATGGCCAAGGTGTGCAAACCGCGATGGGATACTTCTTATTCCCGTTAATGATGGTGGTGTTTGGTTGTGTCCTCTTTGGCGAAAAACTAAGCCGTTTGCAATGGTTGGCAGTAGCCTTTGCTGCATTGGGTGTGGGTAGCGAAGTTATTCGTACCCAAAGTGTCTCTTGGGCGACGCTATGGGTATGCGGTACGTATCCGGTTTATTACATTTTACGCCGACTGCAGGGAGTCGGTGCAGTGACTGGGTTGTTGGTTGATTTAACGATATTTGCGCCCTTTGCGCTGGCTTACTTGTTCTTCTTTGCCCCAAGCAGTTTGGCATTGGTTAGCGGCTCTGGTTTCTTTATCATGATGCTAATAGGTTTGGGTGTGCTCAGTGTCTTGGCGATGAAGACCAATATTGATGCCAGTCAAATGCTACCAGTTAACGTCTATGGCATGATGAGCTATTTGGAACCTGCGTTGCTATTTATTTTGGCAGTGACCGTACTAGGTAACCCATTTGAGTCAGCGATGATCTATAGCTATGGTCTGATTTGGCTAGGTATTGCGTGTTTGATTGCGCATGGTGTTAGGCAATTGCGTCAGGCTAGCAGAAAGACAGCAGCGTCTCTAGAAGAGCAAATGGCATAGAAAGCCACTGGCTAGATGTTATAAAGGTTACTATTTTATTAAACGTCACAAACAACAAAAAAGGACGGCTCAGTAAATATTGAGTCGTCCTTCTTTATATAGATTAAATAACACTTAATCTAAATGTTGCTTAAAGCCGCGTTGCTTATCACGTTCCCAGTCACGATCTTTTAGCGTTTTACGTTTGTCATGCTGCTTTTTACCCAATGCTAGGCCAATTTGGCATTTCACTAGCGAGTTTTTCCAGTAGCAAGACAGCGGTACGCAAGCGTAGCCTTTTTGATTGATTGCTCCAGACAGTTTTTCGATTTCACGACGATTGAGCAGCAGTTTGCGCGTACGAATACTGTCTGGACTAACGTGCGTAGAGCTCGATAGTAATGGCTGAATGTGCGCACCAAACAAGAAAGTTTCGTTATTGCGGAATATGACGTACGCTTCAGTGATAGTCATTTTTCCTGCACGAATGGCTTTGACTTCCCAACCTTGTAATGCCAGTCCTGCCTCAAAGGTTTCTTCGATAAAGTACTCATGACGCGCCTTTTTATTGGCGCAAATCTGATTATCTGGCTTTTTTGATTTTTTTGACATAATTTCTCCATAAGGATGACCTAAGATACAGGCTCCTTATTTAATCAGTCCCACTAATTCCTCATCCTAATCCAATAACTAGTCTTGTTTTTTATTTCAATTATGAGATGGATGAGTCGAACTGCCTATTGTATCAAAGCCTCTGATGAAAAGGTAAATCAGCTGTTAGGACAAATGTAGCAGATAAGTATTAAGTTTGAGCAAAATTTGCTAGCATATGGCCTAATATCACCGATTATATCAGTCATGCTATGAGCCACTCTATTTCTCCCAATTCCTCAAAGCTACATACCAAAATTCTATACCCTGGTACCTTTGATCCTATTACCAACGGTCATGTAGATTTGGTCACACGCGCCGTCAAGCTATTTGATGAGGTCGTTATCGCGGTTGCCTCAGGCCATCACAAAAAACCCTTGTTCAATTTTGAAGAACGCGTTGCTTTGGTCGAAACCGTATTTGCTGATTTACCGCAGGTATCTGTGATTGGTTTTGAAGGTCTGCTTGTTGATTTCATGCGTGAAAAAAACGCCACTGCAGTTTTGCGTGGTTTGCGTGCAATGTCAGATTTTGAGTACGAGTTTCAGCTAGCCAATATGAATCGTGAGCTTGATGAAAACTTTGAGGCGGTGTTTTTGACGCCATCTCAAAATTACTCCTTTATCTCATCTACCATGATTCGCGAAATTGCAAAGCTCGGCGGTGACGTCAACAAATTCGTTCCACCTTGTGTTTTGCAAGCATTCGATAAAAAGTTAAATATTAAATAAAAGATGTTGCATTAAAGATATGCTGCTAGCACTTGCTAAAACAGTAAGGAGCAGCCATATATGACTGATATAAGCAAAAATATAAGGAACAGTTCATGGCACTATTAATCACTGATGAGTGCATCAACTGTGATGTGTGCGAGCCTGCTTGCCCCAATGAAGCCATCTCAGAAGGGGACGATATCTATGTCATCGACCCTGATCTATGTACAGAATGTGTCGGACATTTTGACGAGCCACAATGCGTTGTGATTTGCCCAGTCGACTGTATTCCTCACGATCCCAATCATGTCGAGACTGAAAGTGACCTGCTATCTAAATACAAACGTATTACGGGTCAATAGAGTATTTATAAGCGATTGATGACGCTGAGATTTACAGCGTTTTAGGGATGATACAATGACCATGGAAACAATAACCACTCAAACAATAACCACGCAATCCAGCCAAGTCACAAATGACTTTGATCAGCAACACCTTTGGCACCCATATGCTAGCCTGCCACCCACTTACTCTAATATCGTAATCGATCGAGCTGAAGGTATTTATATCATCACCGAAGATGGCACGCGCCTGATCGATGGTATGTCGTCATGGTGGGCGAGCGTTCATGGTTATAACCATCCAAAACTGAATGAAGCACTGACTAAGCAGTTGGGTAAAATGGCGCATGTCATGTTTGGTGGATTGACTCATCAGCCGGCGATAGATTTAGGTAAAAAACTGCTCGACATTGTACCTGCCGGACTTGATGCAATTTTTTATGCGGACAGTGGCAGTATCGCGGTAGAAGTGGCACTAAAAATGGCGCTGCAGTATCAAGTAGCTGCCAAGCGTCCAACCAAGCAACAGTTTGCATCAACCCATTCAGGGTATTACGGAGACACGTGGCATGCCATGAGTGTCTGTGATCCTGTTAATGGTATGCACAGCCTATATGGCAAGCAATTACCGATGCAGCATTTCGTCCCTGCGCCGCCACTTGGCTTTGATCGCGCTTTGACAGTAGATGAGCGTGAATCGTTGGCTCAGTTTTTTGTAAAGTATGGCGAGCAGCTGGCGGGGTTTATCATTGAGCCGATTATTCAGGGCGCAGGCGGGATGCGTTTTTATAGTCCTGAATACCTACAATTGCTGCGTCAACTGTGTGATGAGCATGATGTACTATTGATTGCGGATGAAATCGCCACTGGGTTTGGCCGTAGTGGTAAATTATTTGCGTGTGAACATGCTGGCATCAGCCCTGATATCATGACCATTGGCAAGGCTTTGACGGGTGGCTATATGACTTTTGCCGCCACGCTATGTACCCGCAAAATTGCCGATACTATCCATAATAGTGATTATCCAGCCCTTATGCATGGCCCAACCTTTATGGGCAATCCACTGGCTTGTGCAGTGGCATGGGCATCGATTGATTTGATCCTGTCTTATGATATCGAAACGCGCACCGCCAATATGCAGCGCATGATGGAACAGCAATTGGCACCAGCTACACAGTTAGAGGGTGTTGCTGAGGTTCGTTGTTTGGGCGCAGTTGCTGTAATTGAGTTGCATGAAGCGGTAGATATGCCTACATTTCAGTCTTTATTGATTGATAATGGTATCTGGGTTAGGCCATTTGGTAAGCTGGTGTACATCATGCCACCTTATGTGATTACTGATGATGAATTGGCTATCTTATGCCAAGCGTTGCTAAAAGTAGTGAGTACGTATTTAGAAGACCGAGGTCAATCATGAGTGTTCTATTTGTTTCTGGTATCGATACCGATATCGGTAAAACCTATGCCACTGGACTACTTGCCAAAGCGCTTATGCAGCAAGATGTGAGTGTGATTACTCAAAAGCTAGTACAGACGGGCGTATCGATAAATCCAGATAATGGTGAAATGAATATCGCTGATGACATTATTACGCATCGTCAATTAATGGACATACCTCTGCAGCAATGTGACCTAGATTTTACGACTTGTGCTCATCGTTATAAGAAGCCTGCGTCTCCTCATCTGGCTACTAAGTTATCAGGAGAGACACTTGATCCTGATATGATTACTAACGCCACTAAGCGACTGCAATCTGAGTATGAGCTGGTACTACTAGAAGGTGCAGGTGGCTTACTTGTGCCGATTACAGAGAATCTACTGATATTAGATTATATTGCCGAGCAAGGCTATCCTATCGTCTTGGTCACCTCTGGTCGATTGGGCAGTATCAATCATACTTTGCTGAGTTTAGAAGCCATAAAATCGCGCGGATTAATGGTACATAGTGTTATTTACAATCATATTCATGATGATGCTGAACAAACGGATACTGAGATCGCAAATAGCACTATTGAATTTCTACGAAGATATTTGGACAATCATTATCCCGAAGCGCATTGGCTACAAATACCATATCTAAAAGATAATCTGGTCGGTAATATTGAAACACTACCAGAAAATTTTGTTTAACCTATTTGTGTTGTCCACAAAAATAAATCCAAAAGACATGCGCAGAATGTAATAAGTTTGCTATACTAGCGCGCTTGGTAGACTAGGCGATCGCCGCTGTACACTGGCAACAGATGAGCAGGGGAGGAAAGTCCGGGCTACATAGGGCAGCGTGCCAGCTAACGGCTGGGCAGGGTAACTTGACGACCAGTGCAGCAGAGAGTAGACCGCCTTTAGTATCTTAGGGTATTATCGGTAAGGGTGAAAGGGTGCGGTAAGAGCGCACCGCGTGGCTGGCAACAGTTCACGGCATGGTAAACTCCACGCGTAGCAAGACCAAATAGGCATCGGCATGGCGCGGCCCGCGTTCGATGCGGGTAGGTTGCTTGAGCGTATTAGCGATGATACGCCTAGAGGAATGATCGTCCACGACAGAACCCGGCTTATCGGTTTACCAAACCTTTTTTATTGTTTGTTATAGTAATAGTTGCAATTAATCTGAATTAAATTCATTTTTTTGCAAAAAATGCTTATTAGGGGTTGACGGCAGTCAACAGCTTGGGCATAATGTGCAGCCTAAAACGGCGATGTAGCTCAGCTGGTTAGAGCGCATGACTCATAATCGTGAGGTCAAGAGTTCAAGTCTCTTCATCGCCACCATATATAGCAGTACGAAAAAAACCAATCTATCGAGATTGGTTTTTTTTTGCCTAAAATAAGTGGTTTTATAAACTAGAAGCAATTGATAGATAGCGTTTTAGGTGTGATTTACTTACAGATTTCTTACTAAATCATAGGTTTATCAGGATATGTACAGATTAATTCTTGTAACTTATGTCGCGCTTACTTATCATAGGGGCTGTTTTCGGTAAAGTCCTGTAACGCCATGTCTATACAATTACCTCCTTATCGTCCTGTTCAGCATCGTAGTGGCCTTAAAGTCATGGGTGCCGCATTTCATGCTTTACTAATGCGTGAGCTCCAAACGCGCTTCGGCGGCTATCGCTTGGGCTATCTATGGGCGCCACTTGAGGTTCTTTTTCAGATATTAATTTTTTTAGTAATTTTTGGGGCTATTCGTGAGCGCTTAGTACCAGGGATGAATTTTTCATTATTCTTAGTGGCAGGCATGGTGCCTTTTCGTATGTTCCAAAAGATGGCAACGAGAGCGCTAGGTGCTGTCGAAGGTAATCGTGGCTTGCTTATATATAGAGCAATTCGGCATATAGATGTTATTATTGCTCGCTCATTTCTTGAACTTATTATTTATTTTTTTACTTTTATCTTATTATTAGCTGGATTGTCTTTTTTCGGTATATTTCCAAGTCTAGGTAACTTACATATTGTTATTTTTTGCTGGATAACACTTTTTTTATTTGGATTTGGCACAGCGCTTATTATGATGGTTGTTGGACATTATGGTGGTGAGATATCTAAAGTAATAACAATATTTTTTACAATTCTATATTTTACTTCAGGTGTTATTTTCCCTTTACTTATTGTTCCAGAACCTTATTTTAGTTATTTGTTATATAATCCATTAGTGCACAATTTGGAGCTTATAAAACACTCTCTAGCCCCAAATTATCCCTCCTATCACATTGATATAGGTTATTTTTTAGAGTGGACAATTGGTATAAATTTTTTAGGGCTTCTGATGTATAAAGCAGTTGAAAAAGATCTGATACGTTCTAAGTAAGTAGATTGAAATTTAATCGATATTTTATTCATGTTATTGATAATTTATGGTAAATAAATGATTGAAGTTAAGAATGTTTCAAAGTCATTTATGACTACAAAAGGTCGGCATTATCTGTTTAAAGACTTGAATCTAACCATTGGTGATAAGCAAAGTGTTGGTTTGTTAGGTCGTAACGGTGCGGGCAAGTCAACCTTGCTACGTATTATATGTGGCCTTGATGAGCCAGACCACGGTGAAATTATTAGCGACTCAACCATCTCTTGGCCAGTAGGGGTGGCAGGTGGTTTTCAAGGGAGTTTGACCGGTCGTCAAAACGTACGTTTTGTTTGTCGTCTTTATTCAAGCGGTCCTTATATCGACGAAAAAATTCGTTTTGTAGAAGAGTTTGCAGATATCGGTAAGTATTTCGATATGCCTGTACGTAGTTACTCATCTGGTATGAAGTCAAGGCTTGTCTTTGGATTAAGTTTAGCTTTTGATTTTGATTACTATATGCTTGATGAAGTGGGTGCTGTTGGTGATGCAGCCTTCAAAAAAAGATCAAGAGAGATTTTGAAGGCTCGAAAAGAAACGTCTGGAGTACTAATGGTATCTCACAGTTTAAAAGATATAACTGCAAGCTGCGACATTGGTATTGTATTAATGGATCAGACAGCACATGTGTTTGATGATATAACAGAAGCGATTAAAGTTTATGAAAAGCATGTCCACAAAGCAAAAAAATAACATACTCAATTTTTCGCTTTTCATCGGCTTAGTGATTTTGCCTTGGGTGTTGGTGATATTCTATGTCATGACTATAGCCCACCCAAGATTTGTTTCTACTGCAGATGTAGTGGTTAAGCAGGTTAGCGAGTCTAGCGTACCATCTGGTGGTGGTATATCAGCTCTATTGGGCGTTAATAGTACCAGTAAAGAAGATGCGACCTATTTGACAGAGTATATTTTGTCGAATGATATGGTGAAGCGACTCGATAATAAGTTTAAATTTCGTGAAGCTTACCATGTTGATGGTTCAGACCCTATTTATGAAATCGATCCTGATGCGACTCAGGAAGATTTGCTCGAATACTTCAAGAAACGGGTTCACATTGATCTCGATGAGCAGAGCTATGTGCTTTCGGTATCAACAGAAGGCTTTGACTCAAAGTATGCTTTTGAGCTGAACAAAGCTATCTTGGGAGAGTCTGAACAGTTCGTAAACCGTATTTCGCAAGAAGTAGCTCGTGATCAATTAGCGTTTGCAGAAACTCAGTTAAATGAATCAGAAGAGCGCCTAAATGATGCCAAAGAGCAGCTATTAAACTATCAGAACGAAAACGAAATCTATGATCCACAGGCCAATGCACAGATCGTCAATCAGTTAATTGGTAGCTTACAAGCACAATTAAGCTCGTTGCGTACCGAAGAGCGCCAGTTACTCAGTTATCTAAATCCAGATGCGCCGCAAGTGGTTTCACTAAGAAGCCAGATAAAGGCCGTTGAAGAGCAAATCACTCAAGAACAAACCAAATTGACCTCGCCAAATACAACCAAGTTGAACCGTCAAGCGGTACAGTTTGAGACCATCAAGGCAGATGTGGATTTTGCTACCGAATTGTATAAATTGTCGTTGTCATCGCTTGAAAAATCAAGACTAGAAGCATTCAAGAAAATGAAAAACTTGATTGTGATCTCAACGCCCTACGAAGCTGAAGATGCAACTTATCCGCGCCAAGCGTATCTTATTTGGACATCGCTTGCGTTGCTCTTAATGCTATACGGATTTGTACGTTTGGTAATGGCAGTTGTCCGTGATCACCGTAGCTAATCTTGAAAAACCAGATATCAGTAATGATCGATAGATCAGGAAAGGAATATAACTCATGAATATGAAACCACGTTCTATCGTGATAGCGACAAGTTTGGCAATGGCGGCGACTAGTATGTCTGCAACAGCTGCAAGCAGTTATGCAGATCAAATATCAGGTTCAGGCTTTGGCACAAGCAGTAATAACATGAGTCAATCTCAGAACCAGAGCAATATTAACGTGTCTACCCAAGCATTTGCTGGGGCAGTACCAGGGCAAGCAACAACCCAAGAAGCGGTTAACGCAGCAAGCTTACCAAGTCAGTCAGTTATTAATACCACGCGTCCTTATCAAGATATTAAAACTCAAGATATGATGTTCGGTGAGCAATTGTTCCGTGGGGCATTTTCGACGACTTCAGGCTCTACCTTCAATGATAGCTATGTGATTAACCCTGGTGATAACGTCCAAGTAAGAATGTGGGGCGCTTATCAGTATGCCGCTACCATGACCGTCGATCCACAAGGTAATATTTTCTTACCGAACGTTGGACCAGTCCGTGTCTCTGGTGTGCAAAATGGCAGCTTACAAAACGTGGTCAAAAATGCTGTCAGTCGTATTTACCGCTCGAATGTAGGGGTTTATGCTTCATTAGAGCAGGCGCAGCCAGTTAAAGTATTCGTCACAGGTTTTGTTAAGCAACCAGGCTATTACGGTGGTCTAGCAGCAGACTCGGTATTGTCTTATTTAGATAGAGCAGGCGGCGTTGACCCAACGCGCGGTAGTTATATCGATATCCAAATCAAACGTAATGGTCAAATGCTACAGCAAGTCAATTTATATGACTTTTTGTTAGCAGGTAAATTACAGGCATTTTCATTCCGTGATGGTGATGTCATCACCGTGGCACCACAGAAAAAGACATTTGTGGTAAGCGGTCAAGTTCAAAACGAATATACCTTTGAATTTGATGTGAATGATCTGACTATTGGCGATGTGTTGCAAGTGTCTAATCCAGCAGCTAATGCTACTAATGTCAGCATTACTCGCAGTGCAGGACGTGCACAAACGGCGGAGTACTACTCATTAAGTGAAGCACAAAACGTTCCCGTCTATAATGGCGATCAAATGGTAGTAACGTCAGATCGTTACGCAGGTACCATCGCGGTGCAGGTAAAAGGTGCACATACTGGTAATGGTGCAATGGTTGTGCCATATGGCGCGCGTCTAAAAGATATCGTGCCACAATTACAGCCAAGTCCACTGGCTAAATTAACGCATCTAACCATCTATCGCGAATCTGTTGCTGAGCAACAAAAACGCATGATTAACGAGTCACTCGACCGTCTAGAAGAACTAACGCTTGCCACTCAGTCAACGACTCGTGAAGAAGCCGCATTGCGTCAAGATGATGCAGCATTGGTTAAGCAGTTCGTTGCCAAAGCTCGCAATGTTCAGACGGATGGTCAAATCGTCGTTGTGCCAAATTCGTGGCAGGATATTATTCTGCAACAAGGCGACATTATTGAAATACCAGCACAAACGTCAGTCATTACAGTCAATGGTCAAGTACGAGCACAAGGGGCACTTACCTTTAATCCTGACTATACCGTCGGCGATTATGTGGCTAACTCTGGTGGTTTCTCTGATAACGCTGATACAAAAGATATCTTAATTATTCATCAAAATGGGGCGAGCCAAGTGGTCAATACTGCGTATCGTATCCAGCAGGGTGACGAGATTATGGTATTACCGAAAGTTAAAACTAAGCGTGTGGAGATTGCGCGCGGTCTATCACAGATTGTTTATCAGTTAGCAATTGCTGCCAAGGTAGTTCTAGACCTATAACGGTTAGCCATTCATAACTTAACGATGACTGTTGAATAGATTTAACTAAAATTAACGAGTGAAGGTATTAAAGGTATGGCAAAAGAAGTAGCGAATGAAGTCAAGGTATCTACTATGTCTACCTCTGATCATGCGCTACTTTCGCCATCGTCACAGTACCAATCACCAAAGCAACTGGCAGTAGTTGGTAAAGGTATGTGTCGCAATAACTTGCTACTCTCGCAAGTGTTGCAAGCTGATATCCAGCGCTGGTATCCGTGGTCAGGCTTGCAACAAAGCCTGATAAATCACAAGAAAAAATCACAACCTGAGGCATTTATTGGATGGGGACACAAGAAAAGCTTTCAACGAGCTGATAAAGCTGCCACCCGTCAGAATGTGAATGCTTTCAGTATTGAAGATGGATTTTTGCGTTCATTAGATTCAGGTATTAATAGTCGCCACGGTTTGAGTGTGGTTATCGATGACGTTGGTATCTACTTTGATATGACGCATCACTCGCGCCTCGAGCAGTTGATTGTTGAGCGCACCAAGAGTACTAGCAATGATCGCGCAGCAGACGAGGCACGTGCTCATCATCTGATGACACGTATATGCGAAGAAAAACTGAGTAAATATAATTCCATAATCGATTGTCCGTCGTTGGACAAATTGATTAATGAAGAAAATATTAACGAAAAAGAAAGTGTTTCACCATTACATATCTTGTTGATTGATCAGGTAGCGGGTGATGCCTCTGTTAAAGGTGCTGGTGCGAATAAACGTCAATTTAAGAAGATGCTAAAATCTGCATGCCACAACCATCCTAACGCCCATATTTGGATAAAGGCTCATCCTGCGTCAAAATCAGGCTACTTATCCAACTTAAAACTGCCTAAAAACGTTAGGCTATTGACTGAATCTCTCAATCCTATTGAACTGCTTAAGCAAGTAAGTGATGTCTATACCGTCAGCTCACATATGGGCTTTGAAGCATTAATGCTAGGTAAAAAAGTACATTGCTTTGGAGTCAGCTGGTATAGCGGATGGGGGCTGACCGATGACACTAATGCACCTAAAAACTTACTTAAAGCAGTTGAGAAACGTCGTTTAGAGTCAGCTGAGATACTTCTCAGTAATAGAGATTTGTCAAACTCAGCAATGTTTCCTGCCACGTCACATAAGACGCTTGAAACGTCATTAGAAACATTATTTTATAGTGCTTATGTTAATTATAGTCGTTATGTAGATCCAGCAACGAAACAAGCTTGTGATATCGATACAGCCATTGAGTGGTTGGTGACCAATCGGTGGTGGCAAGCGCGTCTTGAAGGCGATTTGACGATATATGAATTTAGTCGTTGGAAGCTGCCATTTGTCAAAGCCTTTATAGACCTACCGCGTACGACATTATTCGTTAAACCAAAACCGCGTCTAAAAAATCTTCTACATCCAGACCATTTCCGTGTCAATTTCAGCCAGCCTTTATTGGTATGGGGTTTGGCCAAACGTCAGCAAGTACAGAAGAAGCTACAGAGTAAACTTGCTGAACAAAGCTCGGACATGCCAGCTATTTATTGTATGGAAGATGGGTTTATCCGATCAAATGGTTTAGGTGCTACTTTACTCGCACCACTGTCTGTTGTCATAGACAAACAAGGTATTTATTACGATGCGACCCAGCCTTCAGACTTAGAAACATTGCTGCAAAATTGTCAGCCATTAAGTTCTGAACAGCGTCTTCGCGTAAACAAACTGCAAGACAAACTGCTGAATCAGCGGGTAAGTAAATACAATGTTGGGGTTGGTATAGATGTTTCTAGTATTCAAAATAACTCGTGGATGCAGGATGCCAAAATATCTGGGAGACGACGTGTTCTTATTATCGGTCAGGTAGAGGACGATTTGTCAGTACAGTACTGCGGTTCCACAATAAAGACAAACAGTGGTTTGATCGAACGTGTACGACAAGATAACCCAGACGCTTATTTGATTTATAAGCCGCATCCTGATGTTGAGGCAGGACTGCGAGCAGGTAAAGTATCAGAAGCTCATCTACAACAAGTTCAAGCGGTTGCCTACGATACTGCCATGCCTGATTGTTTAGAATGGGTGGATGAGGTTCATACGATCAGCTCACTGACTGGTTTTGAAGCGTTGCTGCGTGGATTGGACGTCACCTGCTATGGTTTACCATTTTATGCAGGTTGGGGGTTGACCACAGATATTGACGGGCAGTCGCTACCGAAATATACCTATCTAAAAAGGCGTCAACGAGATATACCTTTGACTCTTGAACAGCTAATATATGGCGCACTTATATGCTACCCGTTGTATCGTCTACCTGATGGCTATGGATTAGCACAAGTAGAGCAGGTGATTGATTATTTATACCCTCTCAAAGACTCACAGCTGCTTGCGAGTAATGAAGAATCGCAATCTAAAATGGCTAGTACTTTAAATAGTTCATCTAAGACTGGGGCCTCGTCTTTATCTACAAAGTTTAAACGTCACGCGACCACACGTTTTATGCAGCAACGTCATCGATGGCAACAAAAATTGCGTAAAATGTCTCGTTAATTTATTAGAATAGCACCGTATAATTGCATTGCGACAAATAGGTGCTTTTTCGGTATAATCACTTTTACGCTATGTGTTTTCACACGGTTGCACGACCTTTCTCATTTTTATTTCTTATTTTCTCACTTAATGGTAGCCCTGTATTATGGCAGCTTCGATGTCTCACTTGCTTACTCATCGACATGTCTTGCTACTACAAGGAAAAATGGGTGGGTTTTTTAATCGATTTTCGTCATTCTTGCAAACTCAAGACATTAAAGTAAGCAAAATCAATTTTAATGCAGGCGATGCCTTTTTTTATCATCACGACAATACCTACGAATATACCAATACATTAGCGCAATTTTCTTCTTGGTTGCAGGTGTTCATTAAAGAAAATGCCATTGATGCGATCGTATGCTTTGGCGATTGTCGACCGCATCATACTCAAGCGGCGTGTATCAGTGAGAAGCTGGGTATTTCATTTTTTGTCTTTGAAGAAGGGTACTTGCGTCCTGATTACATTACCTTGCAAGAGCATGGGATTAATGGCTATTCACGTCTAAACACTGCTGAGATTAAAGCACTTAAAAAAGCCAATGATCAGCCTTTATACACTCATAATCGATTTTATCGCCTCAGTATCGCAGCCATCGTCTATTACATCATTGCTTGGCTTTATAAAAGCCGTTACCCACATTATTCACATTATCGTGGTATGACCGCTTGGCAAGAGGCCATCGCTTGGTTAAAGGCACCGTGGCGGAAGTTACGAGGATATTTGCCAGACAAACAGTTGCAAAACAGACTGACCAAACAAGAAAGTAACAATTATTTTTTGATCAGTTTGCAAGTACATAATGACTCACAGATTACCCATCATAGTGATTATCGTGATGTGGTACAGTTCATTGACGAGTCTATCGCAAGCTTTGCAAAATTTGCTAAGCAAAAACAGTTACTTGTGTTTAAGCATCATCCATTGGATCGTGGTCATAGAGACTATCGGGAGCTGGTAGCTAGCCTAGCTGAGCGCTATCAAGTGTCTCATCGTGTTTTCTATGGTTGTGATATGCACCTGCCAACTTTGGTGAAATATAGTATTGGCATGGTGACTATTAACAGTACGACAGGCTTGCAGTCGGTTTATCATAAGAAACCTACTAAGGTTATGGGTCGTGCAATTTACGATATTCCTAAGCTAACAGATCAAAAGCCGCTTGATGATTTTTGGCAGCAGCCTAAGGGCCCAGATAATGAATTTTATTTGAGATTTCGTGAGTACTTGATAGAGCAAACTCAAATAAATGGTGCTTTTTATGGCAAGTCGCCATGGATATATAAGTATCTGAGCGCGACAAAAGACACTGACGATTCGGCGTTCTCTGAGAGTAAGATGCCATAAAAAATAACAGGGATAAACGTGAAATATCGCAAAAGACACAGGCGCGATAAACAAATTAGCCAACAATCTATTGCCTTCTTTTTTTCTGTAGCGTTATCGGCTTGTAACCTCACTGGTAAATCCTCTGACAACAAATAAAATCGCCTTACTTTATAGTGGAAAACTGCTAGAATACGCTTTTATGTTTGCGCATAACGGTTGGCGTCTTCAGTGGTTGATTAAAGATAGTGATATCTGATGTCGGTCTGATAATGTTTGGATCTTTATGGCTAATTTATAGGCCGCCAGTTTTTAGATAGCGACTTTTTAGATAGCGACCGTGTGACATGCGCCTGACAGCATTTGCTCAAATCTTTTATTCTATCACCCTTAATTTAGTAGGCGCTTTGTGACTGCATTAGCCAATATTCGTAACTTTTCAATCATTGCCCACATTGATCATGGTAAGTCGACCCTTGCCGATCGTTTTATTCAGATGTGCGGTGCCTTGCAAGATCGCGAGATGCAGGCGCAGGTACTCGACTCAATGGATATTGAGCGTGAGCGCGGTATCACTATCAAAGCACAGTCAGTAACACTGTTTTATGATCATCCAAATGGTGAGCGCTATCAGCTTAACTTTATTGATACCCCGGGTCACGTCGACTTTTCATATGAAGTGTCGCGTTCATTAGCAGCTTGTGAAGGTGCGCTATTGGTTGTTGATGCCGCTCAAGGCGTAGAAGCGCAGTCAGTAGCCAATTGCTACACAGCCGTTGATCAAGGCTTAGAAGTCATGGCGGTGTTAAATAAGATTGATTTGCCACAAGTTGAGCCTGAACGCGTCATTCAAGAAATTGAAGATATTATCGGTATCGATGCCGTTGATGCACCGCGAGTATCAGCCAAATCTGGTCTTGGTGTTGATAAGCTGCTAGAAGCGCTGGTGGAGTTTATCCCGGCACCAACTGGTGACCGTGAAGCACCACTGCAAGCACTAATTATTGACTCTTGGTTCGATAATTATTTGGGCGTGGTCTCATTGGTACGGGTGCGTGAAGGTACTATACGTAAAGGTGACAAGTTATATATCAAATCGACTCAAGAGGCACATCTAGTTGGCTCGATTGGTGTCTTTACCCCTAAGCCTGTAGATACGGGTGTTTTAGAAGCAGGGGAAGTCGGCTTTGTTATTGCGGGTATTAAGGATATTGCCGGAGCGCCAGTAGGCGACACCATCACTCATGCTAAGACCCCTGATGTGGATCGTATCCCAGGCTTTAAACAAGTCACGCCACAAGTCTATTCTGGTATGTTCCCAGTAGATTCAAGTGATTTTGAAAAATTCCGTGAAGCCTTACAAAAACTGCAAATTAACGATGCGTCGCTGTTTTTTGAGCCAGATACGTCGGATGCGCTTGGCTTTGGTTTCCGCTGTGGCTTCTTGGGTATGCTGCACATGGAAATTATCCAAGAGCGTTTAGAGCGTGAATATGATTTAGATTTGATTACTACGGCGCCCTCAGTTATTTATGAAATTGAGAAAAAGAATGGTGATGTAATTTATGTAGATAATCCATCACATCTACCTGAGCCAAACAACATAGAAGAATTCCGTGAGCCAATTGCACGCTGTCAGATTTTAGTACCGCAAGAATTCTTAGGCAATGTGATGACGCTATGTATTGAGCGTCGCGGCGTTCAGGTTGATATGCGTTTTATGGGTCGCCAAGTACAGCTTATATTCGATATCCCAATGGGCGAAGTGGTCATGGATTTCTTTGATCGCCTAAAGTCGGTCTCACGTGGTTTTGCGTCACTAGACTATAACTTTGAGCGCTATCAAGCCGATAAGCTGGTGAGAGTTGATGTGCTAATCAATGGCGATAAAGTCGATGCCTTAGCGATGATCGTGCACGAAACCCAATCACGTTATCGTGGTAATGCCCTAGTTACTAAGATGAAAGAGTTGATTCCACGTCAAATGTTTGATGTCGCCATTCAAGCGGCTATCGGTAGCCAAATCATTGGTCGTAGTACGGTAAAAGCTATGCGTAAAGACGTATTAGCAAAATGCTATGGCGGCGATGTGTCACGTAAGAAAAAGCTATTGTCTAAGCAAAAAGCTGGTAAAAAACGTATGAAGCAAGTAGGTAATGTGGAAATCCCGCAAGAAGCCTTCTTAGCTGTGTTGCAAGTTGATAGTTAATCGCTAAACGTAACCTAAGATAGTCATTGTAGATAACAGTCAAATGTAGTGGGTCTTATCGTAAAGGTGTTAGATAAGCCACTCGTTAATAGGCAATTTGGTATGGATTTTGATTTTAATTTAATTTTAGTGCCGTTAACTATAGTCCTAGGAATTGTTTGGCTGTTAGATAAGCTAGCGCTCAAACAGCGCAAAACTCGTGGTCGAGGTCAAGAAGGCTTACTAGTTCGCTGGGCTTATGACTTTTTCCCTGTGTTAGCAGTGGTATTGATAGTACGCTCATTTTTAATTGAGCCATTTAATATTCCATCATCGTCTATGGTACCGACGCTATATACAGGTGATTTTATTGCTGTCAATAAGTATGCATATGGCGTGCGCTTGCCGTTAACCTATAATAAGGTGCTAGATACAGGTGAACCTGAGCATGGCGATGTGGCAGTGTTCCGCTATCCTGAGAACCCGAGCATTTATTATATTAAGCGTGTTATCGGTTTACCTGGCGATACGGTAAGTTATAGTAAAGGCACGCTGTCTATCAATGATGTACCTGTTGAGACTAAGTCTGTAGATTTCGCGGCAAATGCTGAATTGACTTCACAGCTATACTTACCAGGCCAGGTTGGTCCAGGTCAAGTGCTGACCGAAGAGAGTGCTTCTGCAATGGGCCAGCAAGAAGAAGACGCGGCACAATATTTTGAAGAAATACAAGGTGACAACAAGCATCTCGTGCGCTATTTGGACGGTATGAACAGTTCACAATACGCGCCATTTTTACAACAACAATCACCAGAGGTGGTTGAGTCGGAAGGTACAGAGTGGCGCATTGACGTACCAGAAGATCAGTATTTTGTGATGGGTGATAACCGAGATCGCAGTGCAGACGGTAGATTTTGGGGATTTGTTCCGGATGAAAACCTAGCAGGTAAGGCAGTTTATATCTGGATGCATAAACCACCTGGTCTAAACTTACCGACATTTGAACGTAATGGTACTATCAATTAAGATTATGAGATTGTCTAGAGGTTGATTGGTTGATAATAGTTTTATGCTAATATCGTTGATAAATAATTAATGGCTATTTATTATTTATACACTTATTCGAAATAGTCGTTTATCTTTAGAAGGATCTTATAATGCAGCAATTATCTGGTTTGGCTACGCAGCGCGGTGCCAGTGTGACAAACATTGTTCTCATTATTATGCTTTTGGGTATTGCGACTAAATTGACAGTAGCTATCGTACCAGCTCAAATTGGCGACTACCAATTGACCAAGGTATTAAGTGCACAGCTAAAAGAAGCCAATAGTAATAACGAAACAGCTAAGCAATTCGTTGAACGTGTCAACAAACAGTTATCTATCAATGCTGACTATGATACCAAGGCAGAAGATGTATTTACCTTTACCGATAAAAAAATAGGTCAATTGGCTATCTATAAAGAATATGCCGTAACTAATAACTTTTTTAGCAATGTCGACATCGTGAACCGTTTCGAAGGTAACATCGAGATGGCAACAGCAGAGTAAGTCGCAATAGTACGACATAGCACATTCATTATTTCATAAAATATATCAAATAATATTATTAAACTAAATCTGTCAAGCAGAAGGGATAACCACAAACCACGCATGAAACCAACTTCGCACCATTCCCAAGCGGTTCCTACTTCCCAAAAAAATAGTACGTCTGTTGACACGCTTGTTGTTAGCTCAGAATTTATTCAGCGGTTAGCAGTATTAACGCGTAAGTTAGGCTATGAGTTCAATGACTTGAGCCTACCTAAACTTGCGTTAACGCATCGCTCATTTGATAGCAAAAAAAACTATGAGCGCTTAGAGTTTTTAGGTGATGCACTGTTAGGGATGATTGTGGGTGAAGCTTTATATCATCGTTATCCTAGTCAAAACGAAGGGCGCTTAACGCGTATGCGTGCGACATTGGTGCGCCAAGAGTCATTGGTAATTATCGCCCAAAACTTAGAGCTATCTAACCATCTTATATTAGGAGTAGGTGAGCGCAAAGGTGGCGGTCGCAATCGTGCTTCCATACTGGCGGATGCGGTAGAATCTCTGATTGGTGCTATCTATTTAGACAGTAAAGATATGGATATTACTCGTAAATGTGTTCTCTCTTGGTATGGTGATTTGATTGATAATGTCAACGACCAAAAAGCGCTAAAGGACGCCAAGAGTCGGTTACAAGAGTGGCTACAATCTAAACAGTTTGACTTGCCTAATTACGAGCTCATGGAAACGCGTGGTAATGCACCGCATCAAATTTTCGTTGTACGTTGCCATGTCAATATCAATAACTGTCCTGATATTACTGAATCTGGTGAGAGCCGCCGTATCGCTGAACAGAAAGCAGCAGAGCTTATGATTAATCAATTACATAAATTGCCAGGATCTGCGAAAAAGCGTGTATAGCCGATGTCTATTAATGCATTTTTAGATGCAGAATATTAGCTTAGATTGGTTTATAGCTTGCAAAACATACATTAAAACTACCTCACATATTATTTATTTTAAAACTTTAAATGTTTCTAGCCCGTTTTCAATGGTGACTGAATAAATTTAGCATCAACGACTGTTCAGCTAGTCACAAACCCTATAGGATTAACTTATGAGCAATCACACTGATTTGCCATCAAACAATGAAGATAGCACCCAAAATTTGAGTGAGAATACAGATATTGAGTCAAGCCAAAACAATATCAAAGTTACCGAAGAGATTTATGCTGCTGATGCAGAAGATATTGCATTAGACAATGATATGGCTATTGAAGAGTTTTTTGCACCGAGTGGCAATGCTCGTATGGCTTATGATTTTAGAGCAGGTTATGTGGCCATTGTTGGACGTCCAAATGTGGGTAAATCAACTTTAATGAACCACTTATTGGGTCAAAAGCTGTCTATCACCTCACGTAAACCGCAAACTACCCGTCATCGTATTCATGGCATTTTGTCAAACCATGAAATGCAAGCAGTGTTTGTTGATACACCAGGTATTCACCGCAACGAAGTACGTGCTATTAACGAACGTATGAATAAAGCGGCGGTATCGGCGCTAGTAGATGTAGATTTAGTACTGTTTGTTGTTGACTCAGATCAATGGCGTGACGATGATTTATTGACCTTGCAAAAGCTCGGTGAGACCAATCTAACAGTCGTATTGGTTATTAATAAGGCAGATACTCTAAAAGATAAAGGCAGCGTGCTACCACTTATCGAAACTTTCAATGATAGTTTCGATTTTGCTGATATCGTTCCCGTATCTGCACTAAAAAATCAAAACTTAGATCGTTTGCAAGAAGTGATTGCTTCGCATTTACCAGTCGCTGCGCCTATTTATGATACAGAGCAAATCACTGATCGCTCTGAGCGATTTTTAGCCAGTGAAATCATTCGCGAAAAAATCATGCGTAGTGCGGGTGATGAAGTGCCATATGATTTGACCGTACAGATTGATGAGTTTAAAGACGAACCTGCCCATACTGATCCAAAAACAGGGCGTCCACGCAAAGCTTGTACTTTCATTGATGCAACTATCTATGTTGAGCGTGGTGGTCAAAAAGCCATTGTTATCGGTGATAAGGGCCAGCGTATCAAGCAAGTTGGTATGGATGCTCGTAAAGATATGGAGCAGTTGTTCGGCAAAAAAATCATGTTAACTTTGTGGGTCAAAGTGAAACGTGGTTGGTCTGATGACGAGCGTGCGTTGACCAGTTTGGGCTATTGATAGCGGTTAAGAACGAACGCTTCAAAAGTACTATCTGCCTTTTAGCTATTTAGGTAATAAAAAATGCGTAATGAAGCGCTCGTCGGGTATTTATTGCATCAGCGTCCTTATCAAGAAAAACGCGCTTTGTATTATCTTTTTTCTCAACAACACGGTGTGATACATGGTGTTGGGAAAAAAGGCGCGCCGCTATTTATGCCATTACAGCTTTTTGCTACAGGCAAACGTGACCTAAAAACCTTTAGTCAAATTAATATTGCTTCGCAAGATAATACTCAAGCTGACAGTGTTCAAAAAGACAGTACACCTGCTGTCTTAGAAGCCGTACCTTACGCTAATATCGGCGGCCAACATCAGTATGCCGCACTATATATAAACGAGATTCTGTGGCGGCTGTTACCTACTGAAGATCCAATGCCAGTACTATGGCAGCATTATCAAATTAGTTTACAACAACTCAAGCAGCCCTTAAGTAATAGCGAGCTTCGCCTTTGTTTACGTCAGTTTGAGCAGTATCTATTTACCGAATTAGGATTTACTTTAACGTTAACGCATGACAACGTTGAAGATCCCATCGAGTATGATTGTACTTACCGCTTTTTACCGGATATAGGTTTGCTCCCTGTATTAGTACATAATGAAAAGTCTGAGCATTTAGCCAGTGAGTCTGGACAGACTGTTTTTAAGGGTGCGGATATTATAGAAATGGCACGTTTAGGTATTACTGAGCAAACATTGAGCCATTGGTCAAAACTACATCGACATCTTATTGATCATTTGCTTGATTATCAGCCGCTACAAAGTCGTCTGTTATGGCAGCAACAGCAGCGTTATCAATAACTGCATTCTCAAATATCATCGTAGTATCAACTATATAAGTTAGGCTTAATTGTCCAAAGGATTTTTATGAGTATCTCTGTATCTACCTCATCTGAAAACAATACAAAAAAACCTTTGCTAGGCGTGAATATTGATCATGTGGCAACACTTCGTCAAGCGCGCGGTGTGAGTTATCCAAGTCCTCTAGCTGCTGCATTACTGTGCGAAAAGGCAGGGGCAGATGGTATCACTATACATTTACGTGAAGATCGTCGTCATATACAAGATGCTGATGTTTATGAAATGGCAGGGCAGTTGTCGACGAGAATGAATCTAGAGATGGCCGCAACTGATGAGATGCTTGCAATTGCCTGCAAAGTTAAACCTTTTTGGGTATGTCTAGTACCTGAAAAGCGTGCAGAGCTAACGACAGAAGGTGGTCTTGATGTTGCAGGGCAAGTCATATCTCTAAAAGAGTATGTTCATAAACTGCAAGCCTCTAATATTAAGGTTTCTTTGTTTATTGATCCTGATGACAAGCAGATTGCAGCCGCGATAGAGTGTGGTGCAGACGCGGTAGAGTTGCATACGGGTGCTTATGCCGAAGCAGGATTAGCAAATGATACTGACGCACAGTTGGCTGAACTTAAAAGAATTGAACAAGCAGTAGCTACAGCACAGAGCCTAGACGATAAATTGCTTATTAACGCGGGTCATGGTCTAACGTGTGACAATGTGAATGCTATTGCAAAGATTGATGGTATCTATGAGTTAAATATTGGTCACGCACTTATTGCAGATGCGGTCTTCGTAGGACTAGAAAGCGCTGTGACAATGATGAAAGAAGCCATGTATAAATAGTTTTTCATATATGGCATCTATTACCCATTACATTTCGTAGGGTGGTCTACGTTAAGTTTATGTTTGACGATACCGGATTGGTTAAAAGAGATTTGGTACATTGACTTATTATAAGAAGAGGTAGGACAGTATTTTATATGACCGAAATGTCCGCGTGGTCTGCCGCTATCGCCCCAGAACTTAGTATAGTGACGCCTACCGCCAACTCTTAACTTCACTGTACTATATCTTAGGTTTAAAGATTGCTGCGCTAATAACGTGTCTACTTGAGAATCAAAATGCTTGTTGTCGTTTTTATCTACGAATAGCAGAAGCGTTTTATCACTGTTCCTATGGCATTGCTGTGCATCATTCGATAAACAAACTAAGACATCCTGCCGGCTTATATAACTTTCGGCCTTTGCTAAGGATAAGGTATTCTCTAACTGATGCTTAACACGTTGGGCTTCCATTCGTGCTAAGTGCGTTAAGATGCTTGGCACTGCAATAGCTGCGATAATTCCCAATACCATTGTCGTCACAGTTAGCTCAACGAGAGTAAAGCCATTTGATTGCTTAGCATTTAAAGCATTATTGTTTTGAAGGGATGGATTCCTATAATCGATTAACTTAAATAGTTTATTGAGTAACCCAGATGCAATAGCTAAAAACTTATCAATTCCATATCCGTCTTTTCTGCAAATAGGTAAACAAAGGGTAAAAATGGCTATTCTCTTATAATGGGCCAGTACCTTATGAAGTAAGTTCATAATGCGCTACATCCTATAGCTGTTTGTCATTTAAGTAGAAAACAACGTCTCACACATCCTTGTGTTGACTGTCTTTTAAGCAAACCAATTGTCCAAATTCTTTAAACTTTCTCTTACTCCACTGTATATAAAACAGATGTAATTGCTAATTACTTGATTTTCAGAAGAATATTGGTTTTTTACAATATATATGTAATATATAGCGACTGTCAAAAAATGTTTCAATTAGTGAAAGATCGACATTAGCAATAGAGAAAAAATTCTAATTGTAATAAAATGCTTCAAGAAAATAGCTATCAATAGACTATTCATCTATCGCAAACTGATGTGTAAAAGATAAGAAGCGTAAGGTGTGTTAGTTCTGGGTAACTTAGACTGTTTATTGTGTTTTAGTTACAACATTATCGTGTAATAATGTGTAGCTCGTTAACGAAAAAAGTTGTAAACTGAATTAATAATCGCTAAGCTACTCCTTAATTGGTTTTGCTTTGTAACTTAAAATGCGTAAGAGATGTCTATCTTAGTACGTCTTGAGAATCGGTTTTGCTTAATGCATCACTAAAATTATCCTTTGGAGGAAGTCCATGAAATTGAATAAAATAGCTCTAGCCCTTGTTGCTGTAGCGGCTGCACCGATGGCAGCTAATGCTGGTGTTACTATTAGCCCGTTGCTTCTTGGTTATCACATGGTTGATGAAGAGTTCGGCGATACAGCTGACAAACAGCGCGAAGTTCTTACCACTGGTCAGAACCTGCAGAATAATACAGATCGTCTAGGCAACGATAATGGTGGCGTAGCCAAAGAAAGCAGCCTATACACTGGTGCTGCACTAGGTATCGAACTTACTCCTTCTACTCAGTTCCAAGTAGAGTATGGCGTATCTGATGCAAACGGCGAAGCTTCTGAAGCCTCAGCGGAATCTGGTGCTAACCGTTTTGATATCGAACAGACTATGATTTCTGGTAACTTCTTGATCGGTACTGAAGAATTTACTGGTTACACTGATAGCGCACTTAAGCCATATGTGTTAATTGGTGCTGGTCAATCTAAGATCAAAGTAGAGAACCAAGAGGAATACACTAAAGTTGGTGAGACTACTCCTACTGCTGCTGGTACTGAAGTATCAAACTCTAAAGATACTATCGGTAACCTAGGTCTAGGTGCTATGTATCGCATCAATGACGCGCTAAGTCTACGTGGTGAAGCTCGTGCGATTCATAACTTTGACAACAACTGGTGGGAAGGCATGGCTTTGGCCGGTCTAGAAGTAGTACTAGGTGGCCATTTAGCACCTACAGTAGCAGTACCACCTATGCAAGAGCCAGTAGTTGACAACACTCCAGTAGTTGTTGTTGAAGCTGATCTTGATTCTGACGGTGATGGCGTACCTGATAGCATCGATGCATGCCCAGGCACTCCAATGAACGTTGTAGTTGATGAGCGCGGTTGCCCAGTACCAGTAGACATTACTGACGAACTGAAAATGGAACTACGTGTATTCTTTGATAACGACAAGTCAGCTATCAAAAACCAGTACAAGCCAGAAATCGCTAAAGTAGCAGAGAAGATGCGTGAGTATCCTAACTCTACCGCTCGTGTAGAAGGTCATGCTTCTAAGACTGGTCCTTCAGCACGTTATAACCAACGTCTATCTGAAGCTCGTGCCGTTGCTGTTAAATCTATGCTAACTAACGAATTCGGTATCGCTCCAAACCGTCTATCAACTGTAGGCTATGGTTACAACAACCCAATCGCTTCAAACGACACTGAAGAAGGTCGTGCTATGAACCGTCGTGTTTATGCCATCATCACTGGTGACAAAACAATGACTGTTGAACAAACTAAAGATATGGTTGTTCAGTAAGTAGTAGCAAAATAACCGTATAGTTAAATATACAGTTACAAAAAAAGTCACCCAATGGGTGGCTTTTTTTTATTTATGTATTGAGAAAAGTGAGTTATTACATAAATTTATGAATCAATAATGTTATACTAGCCACCCAAACATTCTGTAAATTAACAGTATGTACATTAGCATAGCAATCTGTATGATGAATTCGTCAGTATAGATATTTGATTGTATTGAACTTTTTTATTTGATAGCATTCTTTTTTGCATCATCTTAGATTCAATATCTATCTGATTGATGATGAAAGTTTATTCAGCAGCGCTTACTGCTACTGCATTTTTTTAAGACGAAACGAGCATTTTATATGGCGAACGATATCAAACACCTGCGTAACATTGCAATTATTGCCCACGTTGACCACGGTAAGACAACTTTGGTTGATAAGTTATTACATCAGTCTGGTACTTTTGGCGACCGTGCAAACATTGCTGAGCGTGCAATGGACTCAGGTGATATTGAGCAAGAACGTGGTATTACCATTTTGGCTAAAAACACAGCTATCCGCTGGACAGATAAAACTTCAGAAACTGAATACCGTATCAACATTGTAGATACCCCAGGTCACGCCGATTTCGGTGGTGAAGTTGAGCGTGTAATGTCTATGGTTGACTGCGTACTTTTAGTTGTTGACGCTGTTGATGGCCCAATGCCTCAGACTCGTTTTGTGACGCAAAAAGCATTCGAACAAGGTCTAAAGCCGATCGTTGTTATCAACAAAATTGACCGTCCTGGCTCACGTCCTGATTGGGTAATGGATCAAATCTTTGATTTGTTTGATAACCTAGGTGCAAACGATGAGCAGCTTGATTTCCCAGTTGTTTATGCTTCAGCATTGAACGGTATTGCAGGTCTAGAAGCAGACGATTTAGCTGACGACATGACGCCATTGTTCAAAACTATCGTTGACGTTGTTCAGCCACCACAGGTTGATGCTGACGCTCCGTTCCGTATGCAAATCTCAAGCCTTGACTACAACAGCTTTGTTGGTGTTATCGGTATTGGCCGTATTCAGCGTGGTAAAGTTAAACTTAACACGCCAGTGACTGTTATTGATAAGCATGGTAAGACGCGTAACGGCCGTATCCTAAAAATCATGGGTTACCATGGTCTTGACCGTATTGACGTTGAAGATGCGCAAGCCGGTGATATTGTTTGTATCACAGGTATTGATGCGCTAAACATCTCTGATACTATTTGTGATCCTAACAACGTTGAAGCATTACCAGCACTAACGGTAGATCAACCTACAGTATCCATGAACTTCCAAGTAAATAATTCACCATTTGCTGGTCGTGAAGGTAAGTTTGTGACTTCACGTAACATTCGTGAGCGTCTTGAGCGTGAGTTGATTCATAACGTAGCATTGCGTGTAGAAGACACTGAATCTCCTGATAAATTTAAAGTATCAGGCCGTGGTGAGCTTCATTTATCAGTACTTATCGAAAACATGCGCCGTGAAGGTTTTGAGCTAGGTGTTTCTGGTCCAGAAGTTATCGTTAAAGAAGTTGATGGTAAGCTACAAGAGCCGTATGAAAACGTTGTCTTCGATATCGAAGAAGAGCATCAAGGTTCTATCATGGAGCAAGTTGGTCTACGTAAAGGCGAGATGACTAACATGGAGCTGGACGGTAAAGGCCGTATGCGTATTGAGGCAACCATGCCAGCGCGCGGCTTGATCGGTTTCCGTTCTGAGTTCCTAACCCTGACTTCAGGTAGTGGTATCATGACCTCGAGCTTCTCACATTACGGTCCACAGAAGATCGGTGATGTTGGTGGTCGTTCTAACGGCGTATTGGTTTCTATGGCAAATGGTACTTGCCTAGGTTTTGCTCTGTTTAACCTACAGAAACGCGGTAAGTTATTTGCTGAGCCACAGCTTGAAGTTTATGAAGGTATGATTGTTGGTCTTAACTCTCGTAACGATGATATGACTGTTAACCCAACGACTGCTAAACAGCTAACCAACGTACGTGCTAGTGGTACTGACGAAGCATTGACGTTGACGCCAGCAGTGAAATTCACTCTTGAGCAAGCGCTTGAATTTATTCAAGACGATGAGCTAGTCGAAGTAACGCCAAAAGCGGTACGTATTCGTAAGCGCTACTTGACTGAAAGTGAGCGTAAGCGTCACGGCCGTGGTAAGAAAGGTGCTTAATATCAATAAATGAGTTACTGAGTAATTCATGATATTGATGTTTGGCGCGAACACTTAGCATCAGTAGTTTTTACTGGCACTGAGTGGTTAAAAATGAGCAGTATAAGGTGAGCTATTAGTGGTTCACTTTATACTGCTTTTTTTTGTGTTGCAATCTTGGAAAAATACAGACAGAATGAATGGTGGTATTAATGTATTCAATTATTAACATGAAAGCTAGATGTGATACTAAATATATAAATATCTATTGTCTTATAGATAAACTTTGAGGAAAAAACAATGAGTATGGTTTCAGAGTTCAAAGAGTTTGCTGTCAAAGGTAATGTGATGGATTTGGCAGTCGGTGTCATCATCGGCGGGGCTTTTGCTACCATCACAAAATCTTTGGTAGATGATATTATTATGCCTATTGTCGCTTTTATCTTTGGCGGCGAGATTAATTTTGAGAACATGTTCTTAGTTTTAGGCGATGCACCTGATGGTATTGCTATGACTTATGATGCGCTCAAAGAGGCAGGTGTACCTGTATTGGCTTATGGTAGTTTTATTACCGTACTTATTAACTTTCTAATCTTAGCTTTCATCATCTTTATGATGGTTAGAGGTGTCAATAAAATGCGCCGTGCTGAAGAGGTAGAGGAGGTTATAGAAGAAGCAGTAGAAGAGCCATCAGAGGAAGTGAAGTTGCTACGTGAAATCAGTGCCAAATTAAGTAATACTAGTATTACTAAATAAATTATCGACTTTTCGACAATAAAAAAGGCTAACTCCTCGTTAGCCTTTTTGCTATGAAATAGTCACAGTCATTTTTTGTGAACTATTTGATGTGCCTACTAAAAGCAAATTGTTACGGAGTGACCACTACATAGTCATTGGTATTAATTAAAATTTCTGATGGTTGATCGACAACGATACGTACTACGTTATTATCAATAACTTGAGATTTGTAATAGTTGTCTTCTGCAACTGTACAGCCTAAACAGCGTCCCATCGCATCCCAAGGTTCAACGAACAGTTTCTGCTGTGCTTGATCTGCGTTACGACCAATAAGTGAGAAAGGTAGGCTTACGATGTAAGCTGCCGTACCAGCTACAGCATTCACGAGTTGCAGTGGTTTACCAACAATTGTATCGACTACCATCGTTTCGTACGAAGGCCCGAAATCAGTTTCATCAATTTCTATAGCTGCAAAAGTAGGCTGAATAGTCGCAGCTACCAATCCTAGAGTTGCCAATACAGTAAAAAATCTCTGCTTAACTGTGTGTTGGGTTTTTGCTTTAACAGTCATAACGATATCCTGAAACTCATAGTAGTATGATTAATGGCTGCTGCTATCTTCACACAAGAATCTTGCGGCAACAATAGTTAGGCTAAATATTACAGAAAAATAAAGGGTGCGCACTATTTATGTAAGCGCTAGCACTATTAAAGCAAGATGCGCGCTAATAAGCAACAAAAATGAGAGCAATCTAGTAATAGCTTTGGCGATATTTAATACTTCTAAAAACGGTTACTTTTTTCAGATGCTAGCTTTATTCAATCTAAATATAGTGCCCACAAATAGATATCAGTTATGAACTATTTTAACGGCTGACAATTTGGACAATACACACTGGCTCTACCAGTAAGTTTGATGTTCTCTAGCGTCGTGCTGCAATGTAGACAGCTTTCTCCTTGTCTACCATACACATTTAGGGTTTGCTGGAAGTAACCAGTTTGACCACTGGCTACTGTGAAATCTCGTAGTGTTGAACCGCCCAGTTTTATCGCTTTCTTCAAAATTTCTTTAATATGATTCACTAAAATGACAATTTGTTCGTGCGAAATTTGATTGGCTGGTGTAGCGGGGTGGATGCCGGACAAGTACAGACTTTCAGTCGCATAGATATTGCCAACACCAACTACGACTTCTTGTTCCATGATGACAGATTTAATCGCTCGGGAGATGGGTTTTAGTCGCTTATTCGTTTTAGCATTATCTGAAGATGCCCCATTGCTATCTTTGCTAGATAAGTTTATACGCTGGATTAAACTGTACAAATAGTCTGCGGTAAAATCTTTTGAAAGCGGCTCAGGACCTAGATGATCTAGTAGTTTATTGCCGTAATCTTCATGCCATAGTACTGAACCAAAACGTCTAGGATCATAGTAATGTAGCTGAGACTTATTATTAGCATCATTAAAGATGACAACCAGATGGTCATGTTTACGCTTATCAGTACCGTAGCTGTGCTGTTGTAAGCTACCTGACATTCCTAAGTGAATGAGAAGCTGACGCGGTTCAATTTTGCTAGCTGACATTGCAGCGTTATTCTGTACAGCTACTGGCAGAAAATTAAGAATCAGATACTTTGCTCGGCGCTCAACACTATCTAATGTGTAATTAACCAGCTCGTCTAAGTTATCTGGCATCATCCATCGCAGCTTTGGTTGAAATACTTTAACATCAACGACCTGTTGCCCCAATAATGGAGCAAGACTGGCTTTAGTGGTTTCTACTTCAGGTAATTCAGGCATAGTATTTTTTGACAACTCTATTGTGGAATAAACAACGACTGACTTAAGGTTTTATTTACACGACTGCACGGCGCGCGTGCAAAATACCATGTTGCTGCTCTAATTTTGCGAGCAACTTAGACAAATGGGCTAATCCTGAGACTTCAATATGGAACTTTAAAAAAGCAATATTGTCGTCATTACTTAACGTTTGAACTTGGCGAATATTGACGTTTTCTTTATCAATTATCTGAGTCAAATCACGTAGCAAACCGCGTCTGTCATATGCTTCGACATGAATATCAACAGGCTGATAACGCCCCGTCTGTACTTGCCAAGCGGCTTCTATCTTGCGCTCAGGGTCACGCTCGACCAGACGTAAGTACTCTGGGCAGCCTCGGTTATGCACGCTAACGCCACGCGATAAAGTGATGTAACCAGCAATCGGTTCGCCATGCACAGGATGACAACAACCTGCCAAATTGATTTCGATATTATCCAAACCATCGATATGGATTTTATACGCATCGAGCTTACCTGTATCTCGGTTATCTACATGCGGTACAAAGCTCTCTGGTGGGATCTCAGGCTCTAGATGCAGCTGACGCGAAATATGACTGGTGAGCTGATTAAGCCCAATATCACCTGTAACAAGACCCACAATGATATCATCGGTCGTATTAACGTGAAAATGCTGAATATAATCATTTAAATCAATACTGTTAGGATGTACAGATAGACGCTCAAGCTCTTTGCTGAGCATCTGGCGACCTATCTCTATATTCTTGTCACGGTCTTGCTTATTGAACCACTGACGCAGTTTTGAGCGCGCGCGGTTGGTATGAATATAACCTAAGGATGCTACTAACCAGTCACGGTTTGGCTCGCGTGAGGATTTAGTAATAATCTCAACCTGCTCACCTGTTTTGAGCTGGTAGGTTAGTGGCACGTAGCGTTGATTGACTCGAGCGGCTTGAGCACTGTTGCCAACTTGAGTATGCACATAGTAGGCAAAATCAAGTACAGTTGCGCCTTTTGGTAGCTCAGTAATATCACCATCACGGCTAAAGATATAAATACGTTCTAGCTCATCAAAATCAACGAGTTGCTCTTCTTCATCGAACTCTGTGTCATCTATCTCTTCGCCTGTGAGAGTGGATGAGCGCGTTTGACTACGCGTTTCATTATTAATAGACAACAGCTGACGTAGTGAGCTGATTCTTTGATTTAAGTAGTTGTCCTTTTTGTTCTTCAGACCTTCTTTATAATTGACATGCGCGCACATGCCAAGCTCGGCCTCAAAGTGCATCTCATGAGTACGAATCTGGACTTCGAGTGATTTATTTTCCGCAATTACAGCAGTATGTAGCGAGCGATAACCATTGGACTTAGGGTTAGTAATATAGTCATCAAACTGCTCAGGAATATAACGCCATAAGCCATGTACTAGCCCTAAAACATGATAACAGTCAGAAGGGCTATTGACCAAGACGCGCAAGGCCCGAATGTCATAAAGCTGATCGAACGATAAGCCTTTAAGCTTCATCTTTCGATAAATAGAGTAGATATGTTTGACGCGCCCAGATACTTCGCCTTCAATACTGGCATCTGCTAATGATTCATTTAATTTGTCTTGTACGCGCTGAATATAGGACTCACGTTCGCTACGTTTTTCTGACAGTAGCTTAGCAATTTCTTTATAGCGGTCAGGTGCTAAATAACGGAAAGCTAAATCTTCGAGTTCCCATTTTAGCTGTGCAATACCTAGGCGATGCGCTAATGGTGCATAAATAGTCATGACCTCACGTGCGACACGAGTTTGACGCTCTGGCCTAGAAAATGTCAATTCACGCATGGCAAAGGTACGCTCTGCCAATTTGATGAGTACCACGCGCACGTCGTTAGTAACAGAGATGAGCATACTATAAATATTTGATAGCTGATCACGTTGATTGTTGACGAAATGGTCTTCTAAGCGCTTGTTGCTCTCAATAATCTCCGACAGCTTACCCATTGCAAGGGTGTCTTTAACAAGCGTAAAAATATCTGGACCAAAGTTTTTTTCAACTTCAGCGAGACTAATGATTGATTTGCGCGCACTGCGATACAGCATGGCTGCGACTAGCGCATCTTCATCTTGATAAAGATAGGTCAGAATATCGGTCATACCAATACCTGTGACATAAGCGCCTGAACGCTCAGATTCACTGGTATTCATATGACTGCGAATAAACTCGCAAGCTGCACTTAGGTTGGGTACTGACTCTTGTCCAATACGCTTGGCCACATTATCTAACCAAGTCGGTACGTCGATATTGGCCTGGTCTAAGCCGACCGCCTCAAGCTCTTTGTTTGATAGCGCATTGGTATCATCCAAATACTCGTCTTCAGTATGAGGGTCATGCAGATGATAAGTGTGTGCAGCGGAGCGATCAAAAGTAGTATGTAGCTTGTGGGTTGCCAACTGGTATTTGATGTCGAGGGGAATTTGGGCATAGCTATTGGCTGACTGGTGAGAGCGTTGGCTCGCCACCAGTTGCGCCGCAAGTGTTGCACTATCGGCCTGCGTGGTCTGTCCATCCACCAGCGGTAATCCTTCACGAATTTTTACCATAGCCGACTCCTCTTAGCTATTTTGAATTGATTATAACCTCATCTACTATGCACACACTCTGAATTAACGATCCATAAAGTGTCAGCTATAAACCAATACAACTGCTAAAAATGTTATTTTTAGCAGCTATAAAATGCGCGTAAAATATATAAAGCTATGAGTGCAAATGCTTGCTATGTAGCGATTGGAAACATCACCAAAAACATAGGAAGATTGTTTACTATTATCTCATTTTAAAGTGACAAATCAAGCGAGCCTCTGTACGGCTGTGGTCAATTACGCTAAATAATGGCTATTTATTAGCACAAACTTATCAAAGCTTTGAGTTATCTTAGATAATTGTAATAACGCTTAATTGTCTCTTTAATTAGGTTCAACTAACAGTCATTTTCAGCTATTAATCGTTTTGAAGATTAATAACGTTAAACCGCTACTTTTTCGAAGCGAGCGATAGATTCAACATGACCCGTATGGCAGAACATATCCATCACGCCAGCATGAGTCAGACGATAGCCTTGTTCTAACAATGCTTTTGTATCACGGGCAAGGGTCGCTGGATTACAAGAGACATAAACAATGCGCTCAGCATTGAATTTTGGCAAATATTGCATAATCTCCCAAGCACCAGAGCGCGGTGGATCAATCAATAGTGCATCAAAACCTTGGTTGGCCCATGGCTTATCAGTACAGTCTTGCGTCAAATCTTGACTGTAAAACTCAGTATTGTTGATACCATTGCGACGAGCGTTGTCAGCAGCACGTTCGGTCATGGCTTCACTACCTTCAACACCGACTACTGAGCCTGTCTCGCCAACGAGGCGCGCTAGTGGTAAGCTAAAGTTACCCAAACCACTGAATAAATCTAGTACGCGTTCGCCTGCTTTTAAGTCCAATAAGTCACAAGCAAGCTTGGTCATCTGACGGTTAACCGATAAATTTACTTGAGTAAAGTCAGTAGGGATAAATTCAAAAGTCAGATCATACTCTGGCAATTGATAATATAAACGCCCAAATTGCTCGCTCAAATCATCAGCGTCTGTCAAAGCAATACGTTGGATGCTATCAACGCCTTTCGACTGCAAATATAGCTGCCAATTACGCGCTGCGAAAAATACTTTTAGTTTGTCTATATCAGCGTCTGATAAAGGCTCTAAATTACGGACGATGAGCGCAACTGGCTGATTGCCATCAGGTAGTTCTGGCAGTTGCTCACCCATTGCAAGCTCAAGCTGAGCAATCTTGTCACGGCTCTCTAAAGTGCTAATAAGCGTTTTTAGGTTTTCAATCTCAAACCCAATACGCGGATCTAGAATATGACATTCATTTAGCTCTGCCAAGAAGTTGCTTGAACGCTCACGGAAACCGACAAGCGCGGTTTCTTTTTTGACGACATAGCGCACGCCCAAACGTGCTTTGGTACGGTAGCCGAGGCGATCGCCGATGACAGGCGCGAGCCAATTGTCAGGTTCCGCGTTGGCTTGGTGCATTAGCATTTCAGCCAGTACTGACTGCTTGAAGTTTATTTGTCCATCTGGCTGCCAGTGCTGCAAGTTACAACCGCCGCAAGTGCCGAAGTGCGGGCAGGGTGGCACAGCACGTTCAGGATTTGGGTTGGCAGTAATACTAATGGCATCGCCTTCTTCAAAGCTAGCACGGCTGTTGGTTATTTTCACTAAAGCGCTTTCACCTGGTAGGGCAAAGCTAACAAAGATTTTTTTGCCATGTTTGTCTTCAGCATGGCCTTCCGCAACATCAAAACCATTACCATACACAGCAACACCGCGACCATCATGTGATAAGCCATCAATATTGAATGGAATTGGCTCTGCATCTTTTAGACGACGACGTGTCTTTGATGATGGCTTTGATTTTTTCTTACTCGGCGGAATGACAATCGTTTGGGTGTCGTTTGTTTGAGCTTCATTCGTTTGAGCGTTACTGATTTGCGCTGCCGTATCAGATGCTGTAGATGTTTTTGAATCGGTGGGTTGCATAAACCTGCCTTAATAATAAATAACTAGAAAAGGGGAATAAAAAACTACTAATAATGCGATTTCTATAATTCGGGTGCCGATGACCAGTCAGCGATAAACTCTTGATGTCGCGGACTACCGTCAGCTTGGGTATACTTTGCCAGATAGTCATAGCTTTGCTGCTGCCAAGCATCAAAATCTTGTGAAGACAACTGTCCTGTTAGACGTAACCAGCGTAAATAAATAAGCCAAGTGTTCATCACATCAGATTCACAGTATATAGATAGGGTCTGCCAGTCACCGCTACTAACAAGCGCACCGACCATACTGCCATCTACGTCAGTTTTACCAGGTAATCCGTACAGACTTGCGACGATATCCATCGCTTCACGGCGACTAGCACCGTACTGGCTAAACCGATCCATCAAGTCCAGATGACGCGTATGAAAGCGATTAACATAATTATCAAAGCGCATATTTTTAATACGTTCGCCTTCTTCGAACAGCCATGGTGCTGACAAATCATATTGCATGGCACGATATATCAGTACAGGTATGTCAAAGCCCGAGCCATTCCAGCTAATAAGTTGCGGCAATGTCTCAATGTCGTTAAAGGCTCTAAAGAATTTGGCTAGGATTTCTTTTTCACTAAATTTATCGGCAGTCAAAGAAAATAGCGACAACTTACCATCTTTGATATACAGAGCTGAGATACAGACGATACGCTGTAGTGGCAGGCGCATAAAGTCGTGCCCTGCTTCTTGTGTACGTATCGCTGTCAGCGCACTTAACGCATCTGCATCGTTAAGATCGGCCAATTGCGGATAGATACGGCGTGCTGCATCGACATCGGCGACAGTCTCGATATCAAAAACCAATATAGGGTCGGATGGTAGCGCTTGTGACATAGATAATCCTGACTATTTATGAGCTTATAGTTAATTCATTATAAAAGAATAACAGCATTGACCTTGCTTGAAGTATTACATCTGCACTTGGCCGCTTTGCACTTCTTTGAAATTAACGATACTAAATGGTGTTTCTTATGTATTAATTAACTTCTGCGCTGCTGTTATCCGTATTACTATTGTCAACGTTATATAAACCCGTTGATAAATAACGATCGCCACGATCGCAGACAATAAAGGCAATAACAGCATTAGGATTTGCTTTTGCCACTTGGGTCGCTGCCCATGCAGCTGCGCCCGAAGATACTCCCGCAAAAATACCTTCAGTTTTCGCCAATTTACGCATATAGACTTCAGCAATACGCTGATCGATATCCATCACTTCATCAATCAAGTCTGCATCAAAAATACCTGGCATATAAGCCGCTGGCCAACGGCGAATGCCAGCAATAGAGGCTTCTTCGTCAGGCTGTAGTCCGATGATTTTGACGTCTGGATTTTGCTCTTTTAAGTAACGTGATACACCGGTAATCGTACCTGTCGTGCCCATCGAGCTAATAAAATGCGTAATTTTACCTTCTGTCTGTGCCCATAGCTCAGGGCCTGTAGTCAGATAATGTGCTTGGCTATTGTCAGGATTATTAAACTGATCCAATACAACCCCTTTGCCCTCTGCTTGCATCTGCAGTGCCAAGTCGCGCGCAGCTTCCATACCTTCGTCTACTTCAATCAGCGTTGCGCCATAAGCAATCATGGCATCTTTACGTTCTTGGGTAGAGTTGGTTGGCATCAGCAACGTTATCGGGTAGCCACGCATCGCAGCGACCATAGCCAATGCAATACCAGTATTGCCACTAGTGGCTTCAATCAACATATCGCCAGGTTTGATATCACCGCGCTGTTCTGCTTGATAAATCATATTAAAAGCAGGACGGTCTTTTACAGAGCCCGCTGGATTATTACCTTCAAGCTTAGCTAGTACTGTGGCGCCATTGGCAATGTGCTCTTGCTCAGGCAGGCGTTGAAGTTTTACCAGCGGCGTTTGACCAACACAATCAGCGAGGGTAGTGATTTGAGTAATAAAGTTAGCATTTGACATGGCCGTAGTGGACATAAAGTATCCTTTTATATTTTTTAAATATGTTTTTAATGGCTTGTTTTTGATAGAAGCGCTGTTTTTATTGTTTGATCATAATTTTAGACAGTCGCTTGGTATATAGGTTTGCAGTGATAAGCGAGCTAAAAACGAAAGGCATTAGAGTGCGCTCTCATATGTTATGACTATGAGCGATATATTGTGGTGAATAAAAAGTGGCTTTATTATATCATTTTGTTTTCAGCTGCGCTTATCGCATCAAGGATTAATAGTCACTGTATCAGGTCAATGTCAATGTTACGTTGAGGGTTGCAAAAGTAGAGTTGATAGCTTAAAGCCATATTCTATTTAACACAGAGTGGTTGGCACTTTAATTATAACGTTGTTCATCCCATGGAATGCTTAACCAGAACTTATAGAATCCTGTTAAGATAATCTTGAGACATTATTACGAAAATTCATGGCAAGAACCTAGTAGAGAGTAGACCTAGCATGGCATATAAAAAACGTTTCGATACCAGTAGTGCTTACGGTCAGCTGATCATACTGGTGTTTTTGCCTATCTGTGTGTTGGCAGCAGTGGGCGGCATTTTGGTATTTCACGAAACCATGCGTGCAAGTGACTCGGAGCAAGAAGTATTGGCCGAAGCGGTACTTATTCGCTATACGCCAGTCATAGCTGAATTGATTCCTGAGCTGCTAGAACAAGAGCGCCAGCAAGTAGGGAGTAGTGCTGAGAGGACCCAGCAAGCGGCGATGACGACGCTAGAAGGTATCCAAGATAAGCTTGGACGTATGCAGTCCGAGCAGCATGTACAGCGCATTGCTATTATTAATGAAGGCAATCAAATACTGGCAACAGTCGGTTATGGCCTCAATGAAGAGTGGCCATTGATTAGTGATTCCACTAGCTTTTTGTCACAACGACCAACGCCTGTAGGCACAGCATATGGCAGTGTATTGGGAGAGTTTGAAGGGCAGACATTGTGGTTGCTCGTCGATATGGATAATGAGCCGCTCTACATTGCACGCTACCGTATTGCGATGGCGTTAGTGATTACCGGCTTGTTTACTATCTTGATTCTACTACTGAGCTTAAATATCTATTCGAAACGTTGGATTGCCCCCATTTATGAGCTGCGGTTGCAGTTGCAGCGTACCCATGTCGATAATTTATACCAACCTGTACCCGTTGAGTCAGATGGTGAACTGAATCTATTGCAGCAAGATCTAGTCAGAACATTGCGCCGCTTGCATAGAAGCTTTCAAGAGCTCAAAGACCATGCCGAGCAGACTGAGGATGATTTACGGTTGGCATTTGATGAAATGGAGATGCAAAACATCTCTATTCGAAATGCACGTGATGCAGCGATTTCAACCAGCCAAGCCAAGTCTGCATTTTTAGCCAATATCAGTCATGAGCTTCGTACACCATTGAACAGTATCGATGGCTTTATTAATTTGTTGGCACGTCATGGCGAGCTGAATCCTGAGCAGGATTTGTATGTACAGACCATACGTAAGTCCTCAGCACATTTGCTCGCTTTGGTAAATGATGTCTTAGATTTTTCTAAAATTGAAGCAGGCAAGCTGGTACTGGATCGCCATGAATTCGATCTCTATGACACCATTTATGATGTAGTCGATATGCTATCTCCTGTCTCTGCGGAGAAGGGTTTACGCATGGCAGTATTGTTTTACAATGATGTGCCGATGCGCATCAACGGCGATGCGTTACGTCTTAAGCAAGTATTGACCAATATCGTTGGTAATGCCATTAAGTTCACGGATAGTGGTGATGTAGTGGTGCGTGTGAGCTTAGATGATCACCGTGATAATTATCTGATGATTAGCGTGCAAGATAGCGGCAAAGGCATTTCTCTGGCAGATCAAAAAATGCTGTTCCAAAGCTTTAGCCAAGGCGATCCATCAATCACGCGTCAGTATGGTGGTACAGGGTTGGGTCTGGTCATCTCCAAACAGTTGACGCGCTTGATGGGCGGTGATATTGGATTTCATGATAATGCTCAAGAAAATATTGCCAACCAAGGTGCGACGTTTTGGTTTCGCATGCCAGCCCATGTTGACGTGCTAGAGGCAGCCACAGGGCAGACGATTGAATTACCAGTATTGGCGCCACTGGCAAGCGAGACCGATGAATTTAATGTACTGGTTTGGATCAATCATACTGCTTCGATACAAGTACTCAAGGCTAGCTTACAATATTTACCGATTAAATTGACTCAAGCCAACTCGTTGCCGGGTGTGCTGGAGTCGTTAAAAGAGCACGGTAACTATTGGGATTGGGTCATCGTTGATGATGATACCCAAGACGATATGATGGCGCTCCTCAAGCAAATTCGTCTGCATTATCAAGGTAAGCTTGCTGTATTTGGCTACCAAGTGGCGGCCGATCAAGCGCTACTCAATCGCTATCATGCCAATATATTGTATGAACCATTAGACAAAAGACAGCTGTATGCGATGCTCGATACTCAAAGCCGTAGTACGCCGCAAAGCCTGCAGGAACCACGCTGGAAAGGGGTCACTGTGCTGGCAGTTGATGACCATTTGCCCAATTTACTAGTGCTTGATGCTCTATTGAGCGAGCTGGGTATTCATGTGGTCACGGCGAGCAGTGGGTTTGATGCTATCGAGATTATCAGTAAACAACAAACCAAAAACATCAAAACTGCTAAGAGTGATAAGCAAAGTCTATCGAATAAAACGCAACTTTCTAAAGCAGAAACACGTGATGAGATAAACAAGAAAACAAACAGTGCGTACTATCATGAGGATATAAGCGCTGACGACAAAGCGGCTACGCAAGACAAAGACAATATTGATTTGATATTTATGGATATTCAAATGCCGCGGATGTCGGGACATGAGGCAGCTAAGCAGATTCGAAATATCGAAAATGCGGATAGTCGTATCCCTATTATCGCTCTGACCGCGCATGGGTTAGCAGATGAACGAGACAAACTTATAGCCAGCGGTATCAACGACTATGTCGGCAAACCTATTAGCCAACCTCAGTTATTGCAAGTGTTACAGAAATGGCTTGGTCGTAAGAGTACCGCACCACAATTGACCGCGCTGCCCGATACAGATTTGCAAAGCTTTGGCTTACAGCATTCTGATTTGCAGAGTGATAATTTACAAGATGCTAATGTACAAGGTGCTAACGTAAAGGGTACCGACTCATCAGAGGCTGAGCTAACTGCTATTGACTCGCTGCGCGGTTACTCAATCAATGACAATGATTTATCGAACGACTTACTCTCTAACAAGGTAAATAATAAAGAGTCTCAAGCCAGTTCAGGTATGTCTTCAGATGACTCAACCGATACTTATCCAATAATAAGAGGAAACGGGGTAGATCGTAATAGTACTTCTGTCAGTAGCGAGCCGAAAATTACCCGTCCACTATCTCTGAAAAAAATCCGTGATGATTATTTGCGCGATAGCCAGCCTCGTGAAGGCTATAGACGAGATACTGCGCGCGATATTCAGCCGCGCTATGAGAGCTTACGTCTACAAAAACAAGGTCAATCGCCACTACTACAATCAACAACAAATTCTATCGACAGCTCTCAATATAAAGGCCCTCAAGACCAAAGCTTTCAAGATAGAACAGCTCATGATAATACGACTTTGCACGAGCAAATCAATAATGACCTTAGTAACAACAATATAAGCAAAAGTGATACCTCAAACATTTTAGATTGGCAAGATGCGCTCACTCGTTCAGCGAACAAACCTGAATTGGCGGCCAAGCTTATTATCATGATGATCGATACTATCAATGATGAAAAACAGGCACTCATTCAGGCATGGGAAGCGCATGACCGCAATATGTTGGCACAAATTGCCCATCGTATATTGGGCGGTAGTCGATATACGGGTGTACCGCAACTGCGTCAGGCTAGCCAAGATTTGGAAGATAAGTGCTTGCTGAATGTACAGCATACGACGCCTGTACAGTTTGCAATGATTGAGCCATATTATGAGGCATTGTTAACGGCGCTAGACAACTTGCAAAAGGTGGATTTATCTTCTTATCCGCAGCTTAATTATCATCGCTTGAGCGAAAATGATATGACGTGGAAAATGATATAAGTTGAAGATGAGGTAATAAGGTCAGAATCATTCAGGTTCAGAGATCGATAAGTAACTTCGTTAAATTTGCTAGTCGCTATCAACTAGACAATCTATATCTGCTGTATATGAAACTGACTATAGTATCGTGGCAGTCAGTTATTACTACGGTAGAACAAAGACAAGCCTGCTAATATTGTGAATATCAGCACCATATTTATTTTATTCATTAATAAGGATTGTTATGAACGCGATTGCAAGTTACCAGTATGAGACCTTACAAGTTAGTATTACAGACAACATACTGACGGTTACCTTAAATCGTCCACATAAAAAAAATGCCATGAGCTTTCAGGTAATCAATGAGCTGATTAAGCTGGCAGGTCGTATTAGCAAGGACAGAACCATACGCGCAGTCATTCTAAATGGGGCAGAGGGGACGTTTTGTGCAGGTATTGATTTAGGAGACTTAAATCATCCAAAAAACACAGCATTTGCGCTTTGGGAATTGATTAAACCATGGCAAAGTGCGTTCCAACGAGTATGCTTGGTATGGCGTGATCTGCCAGTACCTGTCATAGCGGTGTTGGAAGGATACTGTATCGGCGCTGGGTTACAGTTGGCGTTGGCTTGTGACATACGTGTCAGTCACCCTGATTGTCAGTTATCTATTATGGAAGCTAAGTGGGGCCTAGTGCCAGATATGGGACTGACCCAATCAGCATTTGGGGTTCTACGAGAAGATACTCTAAAAGAACTCGCCATGAGCGCTCGTATCATCGATGCTAATGAAGGCAAAGAGTTAGGCTTGATTAGTCATTGTAGTGAAGCGCCTCTTGAACAAGCACAAAAACTTGCTGCAGAGTTTGCAGAGCGCTCTCCTGATGCGGTACTAGCAAGTAAACGCGTGATAAATGCGATGTATGATCAACCTGCTAAGACTTTGTATAAAGAAAAAGCATGGCAGCTTAAAATGATGCTTGGTCGTAATCGTAAGCTTGCCCTCAGAAAAGCAAAGCAGGCCAGCACCTTATTTGGCAAACGCCAATTCCGCTAAATTTTTGCTATCAGTAAATTTTCTAGTGTTATTTTCGTTTGATTCATTCTGATAAAAGAAATTGCTACCTAAGAAAACTAGACATATTTTGATAAATTATTTTGACGAGTTTTAATTGTTAGCGGTTGTTTCGCCATTATCTTATAGCCATTGAAATGCAAGCAGATAGCACGATATAGCATTGTCTGCTTGCACCGATATGGGTAAAGATGCACTATTGTTGTTAAAGGTATCTATTTTGATTACTGGATAAGCCAGTAAAATGACGAAAGCCTACCTAACAACATGTGCAAGCAATTAAACGTCGAAAAATAAAATATCAAAAATAATAGCCACTATATAAAATAAAACGGTCTAAATATGTCTGCTTCAAAACCATCCCTTCCAAACAAACCTATCGCTTCTGAGCGAGTGCGCTCTGCTGATTTGCCTGTTGCATGGATTATGATGCTTGGGCTGATGGTTGCGGTGGGCCCATTATCGATTGATATGTATCTGCCAGCATTGCCATCGATGGCCGATGATTTCGGTGTCTCAACGGCCTTTATGGCCAACTCTGTCCCTGCATACTTTTTAGGTTTGGTATTTGGGCAGCTATTTTACGGACCTTTTAGTGATCGTGTTGGCCGTGTCAAACCTTTATATATAGGTATGACGTTATACGTTATCGCTTCTATCCTTTGTGCGACCACTGATAATGAGTACGTACTGTTTGCAGGCCGTACTTTACAAGCGTTGGGCGCGTGCGTCGGTGCAGTAGTTACTCGTGCCGCAATTCGAGATCGCCTCACTGCAAAACAAACGGCGAAAGCTTTTTCCATCATGATTTTAGTAATGGGCTTAGCACCCATATTGGCACCATCGCTTGGCGCGCTATTCTTACAGTTTTTTGATTGGCACTCTATCTTTTGGTTCTTAGCTGCATTTGGCGCTCTAAACTTGCTACTTACTAAGTTTTTCTTTTTTGAAACTTTGACTGAAGAAAACCGTAACGTACGCCCTGCAAGAGAAGTGCTCAGTCAATATTGGGATTTATTAAAAGATCCGACTTTTAATTACCCAGCAATTGGTGGTGGATTGTTAATGGGAGCGATGTTTGTCTATATCAGCTCGGCTTCAGAGTTAATTATGGATACTTATGGCGTCTCAGCGACACATTTTGCTTGGTTGTTCGGAATGAATGCGGCGGGTTTTGTCGGTTTGACTCAGCTGAACCAATGGCTTACCAATCGCTTTCGAATACTAAGTATTTTGCGATTTGGGGCGATGATGCAGGTTATCTCTGCGGGTGTGCTATTCGTGACTGGCTTGCTTTTAGGGACGGATGCTTGGTTGCCACTGGTACTAGCTTGTATTTTCTTTTGTATCGCAGGACTGGGTTTGACTCAGCCTAATGCTTCTGCAATTGCGCTCGCTTTTCAGAAACGCCGTGCTGGTATGGCAAGTGCATTACAAGGCTCGCTAATGTTTTCAGTCGGTATCTTTGGCGGTTTATTATTGAACCTGTTTCCAGTCAACCCAGTCCTCAAGGTCGGTATTGCTCTGTTCTCACTAATGAGTTTCGGTTCTTTCCTGATTTGGAAGATTGATCGTAATCTCAATTTGGACGACGCAGAGTAACAGCATCTCTATTTTAAGTTAACTGTATTTAAAAAAAAGCACTTATACGTTCACAGCGTATAAGTGCTTTTTTTTGTGTTGAATAATTATTCAGTTAAGGATCAAGTCTTGTAGAGACGTTAAGTAGCAACGGTCACTAGATTTTAGCAAACATAAGTTGTTCTGAATTATATGCTGTATTTTGTATGTATAACTAACTCTAAATAATGACCAAACATAATTATTGCAATCGCGAAATTAGGCAAGTACTATCTAGCGTAACTTTCTGTAAGTGAATATGTATAGACATTGCTTAACCTTGCTAGATTGTCAATTAATTAAAATGTAAAACAACGTTAGGTTTCAAGGATAGATTATGAAGCAGTTATATCGAGCGTTACCGATTTTGTTGAGTGTTGGCCTATTTGGCTGTGGTAATTCTGCCACTCAAGAAAGTGCAAATACACCAGTAAAGGAAAACACGGATAGCTTTGTGAGTAAGCTACCTGATACAGCGCCAACATTGAAAGTTGCCATGACTGGTGATTTGCCGCCTTTTTCATTCCAGGATGACTATGGCAATATGCAAGGCACTGATGTTGATTCAATTCGTGCTATTGGTGAAGAGCAGGGGTTCAAAGTCGAGTTTTATAAGGAAACTTGGCAAGACATGTTCGATAGCGTCGAAACAGGAAAGCGTGATCTAGCGATTTCTGGTATTTCTTACAAAGACGATCGGGCAGTGAGATATGGTCTATCAACACCATACTTTTTCAACCCAGCTACTATCATGTATTTGGAAGGTAAGTTCGATATAAAAGGCTTAAACGATATAAAAGGTCTAAAAGCAGGTACGTTAGAAGGATCTAAAGAAGAAGACACGCTAAAAGAGATGGGCAGTTCAGTTGAGCTAATTTCAAGACCTACAGCATTTTTGGCGTATCAGGATTTGGTTCAAGGTAATACGGATGTCTTCTTGTACGATATGCCAGTCTTGCAATATATCGTCAAAGGCTATCCTGAGCATAAAGTGAAAATTGTACCCTATGAAGCTGCAGATGCACCTTCAGCCCAGCAAGTGGTGCTCATGGCAAAAGAAAATACTCAGCTTATCAAAACGGTTAATGAAGGTATTGCCAAACTAAAAGAAAAAGGGACATTTAAAGAAATTGAGGCGCGCTGGTTGGGTGAAGCTGACCCTGCTGAAAAGAGCGACTCTGACACCAATACTAAGCAATTGAACTAAGGAATTCTGAAGATGGCAACCGTACCTAATGTCGACAATAAGCGCTATCAAGGTCTGATTATTTCAATTGCACTATTTTTATCTCTAATCGGTGCTTTGCTAGCGTTCACGTTTTATACCTCAAATTTATTAGAACGAAACACGGCTTTAATTGACCAAACTAACCAAGTGGCAAACAGTGCACAGGCAGTAATTAAAGATCTTTTCGATTTAGACAGTAGTTATGGTGAGGATACTAACTCTCCGCACATACAACGAGTGCTAAGCCGTTTAGAACAAAATACTGCGCTAATCACCAGCTCGATTGCTGCTATTGAGCAAGGCAGTACAATTACAGATGCAGAAGGTAATAGCTATGACTTGCCAAAAATTGATAGTCAAGCACAAACCAATATTGCTGCGGCCAATGAGCAATGGAAAGCGCTAGAGCCTAAGATTCAAACATATCTAAAAGATGCTGATAATATCATGGTAACGTCTGCTGATGAATTGACGCAGGCCGTTGAACAGGCGAAAACATCAAGTTTGTTTATTAACGATTCTTTGGATAATTTGACAAAAGACGTGTTCGATAGTGCACAACGTCAAGCAACTACCATTCGTCTTATTCAGGTGCTTGGTGTTGCCGCTATCTTTACCTACTTCCTAATCTTCGTATTCTTCTTTGTACGTCGTCTACGTGAGACGGATGCTGAAGCATCTGCCGCTCGCCAAGAAACGCAAGAGATTATGGAAACGGTAAATACGGGTCTTTTCCTACTGGATAAAGACTTGAATATTGGTCAACAGCATTCTCGCGCGCTGAACAATATCATCGGCTCTGATAGTTTGGCAGGGGAAAACTTTACCAATGTCTTGCGTGGCCGTATCTCTGATAAAGACCTCAAGACCACCCAGCAGTTTATTGAACAGCTCTATAACCCTCGAGTTAAAGAAAAACTGGTAGATTCACTTAACCCATTAAATAAAGTCATGCTGCATAACCTGTCTGACGACAAGAGTCTTGATAATCGCTTCTTGGATTTTAAATTCTCACGTGTTTATGATAATAAAGACATTGCTCGTATCTTGGTCAACGTGAATGATGTATCAGATGCAGTCTACTTAGAACAGCGCCTAGAAAAAGAGCGTTCGCAAAACGATATGCAAATTGAGATGTTAACGACTATCTTGAATGTAAATCCAAAGATTATTAATGAGTTTATTGGTAATACCCAAGCGCATATCGAGAAGATGAATAACATCTTGAAAAATCCTGGTAGCTCACAATACGAGCTTGAAGGTAAATTGAAAGCTATTTATCGTGAAATGCACAGCTTAAAAGGCGAAGCATCAGCACTAAAACTACACAGCTTTACGAAGATTGCTTCTGATGCTGAAGACAAGTTACATGCATTACAAAACCAAGGTCAGTTGTCTGGTAATGACTTCTTACCATTGGCAGTACATTTGGATGACTTGCTTAGCTTATCGAACACGATTGCGACATTGGGTGAGCGTATCAACCGCTCAGCACCGACAGTAGCTAAGTCGTCAACCGTACAAGCACCAGTCGCTACTCAAAATCCAGTAGCAAACCATACAGCTGGCAATGCTGAATTTGATGGTGGGCTAGATATCGACTTAGACAATGAAGCGGATGACGATTTATTGTCTTTTTACAATGAGTTTACAAAAGAGATTGCTGCAAGACAAGGCAAGCGAGTACAGCTAAAAAGTACGACGCTGACCCAAACCAGCATTCCGGCGCATCTTGCAAAGCCAATCAAAGAAATCAGTATCCAGTTGCTGCGTAATGCAGTAGTCCATGGTATCGAGTCGCCAAGTGTGCGTCATACTACTGGCAAAACTGACATTGGAACCATTGATTTGGAAGTGCAGGACAACGGTTCAAACTTTATGTTGGTGGTGCAAGACGACGGACAAGGCATCAACTATGACAGCATCCGTAATAAGCTGATTGAAGAAGGTCGTTTCGGTACGGAAGAGGCAAATCAGCTTAGCAAAGGCGACTTACTCAAACAGCTGTTCTCTTCTGGATTCTCTACCAAAGAGCACGCAGATGAAGACGGTGGTCGCGGTGTCGGACTTGATATCATCAAAGCAAAAGTAAAAGAGTATGATGGCAAGCTTAACGTAAATAGCGAGCTGGGTCAGATGACACGGTTTGTCATTACTTTACCTAAAGCTTAATTAAAATAGTAATTATATTGTCAGGGACGACAAGCACTTCATTAAAGGTAGTAGATAAGTTATGCATAAGTTAATGATTGTTGATGATTCAAATATTATTAGAAACCGTATTCAGCGCGCATACGATTCAGGAAAATTCATGTTGGTTGCGACAGCGACTAGCGGTGTTCAAGCCATCGAAAAGTTCAATGTCCATCGTCCTGATGTGATCACCATGGACCTAACCATGCCACAAATGGATGGGCTAGAATGTATTGAAAAAATCATCGCGATTGATCCTGAAGTACGCATTTTGGTGGTATCAGCGTTATCGGATAAAGCCACCGGCATTGAAGCATTGTCACTAGGTGCCAGTGGCTTTTTGTGCAAGCCTTTTTCAGAAGAGGAGCTTGTAGAGTCTTTGTATGAGCTGATGCAAGACTAATACCATTCATCGACCAAAGCAGATGTCATTATGAAAGAGCAAAAGCTACAGATTTTTTTAAGTATTATTAGTAATTATTTCGATCAGTTTGGGGGAGAAGAGTTAATTGCTGATACCCCTTACCTACTAGAAAACAAACAGCCAAAAGTCCATGATTATACGGGCGTGATTGGTATATCTGGTGGCCAAAAAGGCGTAGTGTATTTTTCGGCGACGCGTGATTTGCTGTCTTCAATCTTAGACAGCATGGGCGAAACCGATAAAAGTGAAGAGAACTATGTAGATCTGGCTGGGGAAGTGGCCAACACTATCGCAGGCAATGCACGCAAAGAGTTTGGCTCAGAGTTTCATATCTCTGTGCCATTTGTGTTCAAAGGTGCGCCGCAAAGTATTGTGTTGCCGAACGATGAGCGTTCTTTTATCATCCCCATCACTTGGCATTCTCAAGTAGGCGAGATTGTGGTTTGTTTGCAAGACTAATGCTGCCACGTAATACAGATGGATATTAATATATTATGGTTAAAGTAGAAAAACTGGGTGTATTTCTAAGCTCGATCAATGCGTTTTTTGCGCAAATCGATGGCTCGGAAGTGTCAATTGATACCCCTTACTTGAACAACAACAAAAGCGCGATTGGCTTTGATTATAGCGGTGTCATTAAGATATCAGGCCCTTTAGAGGGTTGCGTCTATGTCAGTGCACCAAGCGTGATGTTGCGAGAAGTCATCAAAGTGATGGGCGAGCCTGACTCTTCAATCACAATGATGAAAGATTTGTTGGGTGAAATGGCCAATACAATTTCAGGTAATGCTCGGACAGAGTTTGGTTCAGAGTTTATTATCTCGCCGCCGCACATTGTAGAGAGTGCACCAAGCGTGTCTTATTTACCTAAAGACCGTCAAAGCTATATCACACCATTTACGTGGCGTGGTTACAAGGCGGTCATTGGTATTTGCATTGCATAAGTTATAGTCAATCCTCTATAAAAGAGTGATAACTGTAAAAGAGCGACGGCGGTAACCCTGCTTAAAAAATAGCTATTAAAAAGACAATCATGAAACAAGCGATGCAAATGTGTCGCTTTTTTTGTTTTGTTATCTGTTTTGTTATCGCCATAGTTTGTTTTTATCTTATTGATACACTACAAACAAACTGCTGGAGATTCCAAGACGTTATGTGATAAAATACAGCGCAGCTATTTTTTATAGTTTAGATTTGGGCATTTGCTTCAATCTAGCGATAGCTTATTTTTTAAACCAACCAATGACACACACATCATGGCAAAAAATTGCTGGGTGTTTGGCGACTTGATTAATTTGTGATCTGTTAGTGCATTACTAATGAAAACTAACTGGTAGCAGATGCGTGTCGCTAAATAGGCTGTTTTTGTGATGTGGAGGCATAACCCAACCAATAGGATATATTCTCATGGCTACAAAGAATCCAACCAAAATCGAAATGCGCGACTTACTACAAGCAGGCGCTCACTTTGGTCACCAAACACGTTTTTGGAACCCAAAAATGGGTCCATACATCTTTGGCGCACGTAACAAAATCCATATCATTAACTTAGAGCACACCGTAAAAGCGTTCAACGAAGCGTTGACTTACGTAAACGGCCTAGCTGCTAAGAAGAACAAAGTATTGTTTGTTGGTACTAAGCGCGCTGCAAGCGGTATCGTACGTGAGCAAGCAGCTCGCGCTGGCATGCCATACGTTGACCATCGCTGGTTAGGTGGTATGTTGACTAACTGGAAAACTCTACGCCAGTCAATCAACCGTCTAAAAGAGCTAGAAAAGCAAGCAGAAGACGGTACTTTCGCTAAGCTAACTAAGCGTGAAGCGCTAGAGCGTACTCGTGATATGGAAAAACTTGAGCGTTCACTAGGTGGTATCAAAGACATGGGCGGCCTACCTGACGCTATCTTCGTAGTAGACGTAGATCACGAAGCTATCGCTATTAAAGAAGCCAAGAACTTGGGTATCCCAGTTATCGGTATCGTTGATACTAACTCTAGCCCAGACAACGTTGACTACATCATTCCAGCTAACGATGATGCTATCCGTGCTGTGACTTTGTACGTAACTTCTATGGCTGATGCTATCATCGCTGGTAAAGAATACGCACAGACTCAAGCTGGTGGTAAAGCTGAGCAAGCACCTGCTGCAACTGAAGAAGCGCCAGCTGCAGAAGAAGCTGCTGCAACTCCAGCAGAATAAGTAGCTGACTTAAAAAGTTTAACTTTGTAAGGATGTCTTGATAGTGTATTTATTAGCATCCATATAATGTTTTGAACAGCGTATAAGCTCATAATAGGCATGATGTAGTTTTACTCGTCATGCCTTGTTATTGAATAAAGCCTTATTAATAACGCCATGCGTATAGGCGAGTAGCTATTGGGCGAGTATTATCGTTCTTACTAGCCATATCGCTGTACTGTACAGATGTTATTTGTTTGACATCATTTATGGCTATATTAGTAATCGTTCAAAACGAGCTGTCTGCTAGATTTTAAGTAATACCAAGATAACGAATAGAAATACAGCACTCCTATACATAACTATACTAAGGTGACTCTTATGACAGAAGTAAAAGTATCTGCCAAAATGGTAAAAGAATTGCGTGACCGTACTGGTCTTGGCATGATGGAATGTAAAAAAGCGTTAGAAGAATCAAACGGTGATGTTGAAGTTGCCATTGATAACCTACGTAAATCTGGTCAAGCTAAAGCAGCTAAAAAAGCGGGTAACATCGCAGCTGACGGCGCTATAATCATCGCTCAAGGCGAAAACAAAGCATTCTTGTTAGAAGTTAACTGCCAGACTGACTTCGTTGCAAAAGATGACAGCTTCACTGCATTTGCAGAAAAAGTTGCTAACCTTGCATTAGAAAACAACGTAACTGACGTTGCTGCTATCTCTGAATTGTCTTATGGCGAAGGTCAGACTGTTGAAGAAGCACGTGTATCTCTAGTACAGAAAATCGGTGAAAACATCCAGATTCGCCGTGTTGAAACACTTGAAGGTACTAACATCGCTGCATACCGTCATGGTCTACGTATCGGTGTAGTTGTATCTTTTGAAGGTGGCGACGCTGACACTGGCAAAAACCTTGCTATGCATATCGCTGCATTCAACCCTGTTGCTGTAGATGACGAAGATGTTGCTGCTGACGTATTGGCACGCGAAAAAGACATCATCGAAGCGAAAGCTCGTGAGTCTGGCAAGCCTGACAACATCGTTGAAAAAATGATTGAAGGTGGCCTACGTAAGTACCTAGACGAAGTAACTTTACTACGTCAGCCATACGTTATGGACAACGACAAAAAAGTTGGTGAAGTCCTAAAAGCTGAAGGCGTAAAAGTACTTGGCTTCAAACGTCTAGAAGTTGGTGAAGGCATTGAGAAGAAGCAAGAAGACTTCGCTGCTGAAGTTGCTGCAACTCAGGCTGCTAACAAGTAAGTACCAAATAGTATTGGACTAGGCTGTGAGTCCTTAATTGTGGCTCACAGTTTGGCTTTATTATTCTTAATGCATCAAGATATAAAGCATCCAGACATAAAAAAGCCCATTAATTCGTTAATGGGCTTTTTTATGTCTGACTTTTAGATAACTGGCTTAGCGTAAAGCAGCATAGGCTGAGTTGGCATAGCTGGCACTATTCACATTGCTGCTGGTACCATAACTGACATTTTGTAAGCCATTACTTGTACTGGTGCTACTGGTTTGATTGTTAGCACTGATACTTGCACCAAACAGTCCTGCATCGTTCTTATACAAGCTATGATAACGGCTCATCACTCTTTGAACATAGTTACGTGTTTCTTTGAATGGAGGGATGCCACCGTATTTATCGACATTGCCTTCACCCGCATTGTAGCCTGCGACAGCATGTTCGACATTATTATTGAAACGGCGCATAAGCCACGCGATATATTTGGCTGATCCTTCGATATTATCTGCAGGGTTCCAAGGGTTGCTCACATTGAAGCGGCGCGCAGTTGCTGGCATCAGCTGCATCAGGCCTTGTGCGCCTACTGGTGAGCGTGCGTTTGGATTAAAAGCTGATTCAGTGTGCATCATTGCTTTCATTAGGGCAGGGTCCACACCGTTGCGCTCAGCAGACGCACGAATGTAGCTGTCGTAAGAGTTGCGACTTCCGCTGTTGCTAGCGGCGCTGCTACCATAGCTATCGCTACTTCCGTCATACATCTTAGAGTCTTTATAATAAGTGACTTTTACTTTTTTCGTAAACTTATCAAAATTTCCACTAGGATTGACGTTGGTCAACAGTACTTGTCCACCTTTGTCTTTGTAGATATACATGTTGCCTGCATTGGCAGCGACAGAAAAGGTCGAAAGAGCAATAGCACTTAGTAAAAGGGGAGATAAGCAGCGAGTCATCAAAGTAGCCGTATTTATCATAGTAAAATCACTTTTTATCGAATAACAGCAAATTATTTTGCCTATATATGCATTGATTTAGGCGCTTAAGCGGTTACTGATTTTGCAGAATTATTTAGCCCACTGTGAGGACAGCAGCTGAGCAATTATCACTTTCAATAAGGAACCACTTGCAATAGATACAAAAAATAATAGTTGCTTACTATAACATATAATAACTTTTTGGCGCATCAGATTGACAAACTAAGTTGTAAGATCAGATTTCTTTTATTAAATAACCTTAGATAAATCAATATGCTAACTTTTTTAGGTTACTTAATGAGCCATTTGTAGTCGGTTTTTTCGTTTATGAATTCAGATAAATAAAGTGTCTCAATTTTTTAAGAAATAATAATGACATTTGAATAGTCGAGGTGATTTTTAATTTAAAATTAGGGGCTGTCCTAGATAACTAGTTCAAACCCTGTTTAACCCATTGTTTTAATTGTAGTAATTGCGACTTTGGGTCACTGTGATTAAAACGCCTCTCACATTCCTTTAAATAGAGGTGAAAATGTTCTTTTGGAACTCCGTTAAACTTACGTAGATGCCGTTTAGCTTGGTTCCAAAAGTTCTCTATACCATTAATGTGATTCTTGTCATTAACAAAGGTTTTGGAGTGGTTGATACGATAATGAGTAAACTCACTGACATCTAATGCGTTATAGCTTTTAAATGAGTCAGTATAAACAATGCTATCAGGCTTCACTTTTTCTCTTATGATGGGGATCAAAGTATCTGCTTTAGCATTGGGTATAATACAAGCGTAGACCTTGCCATTACGCTTTAATAGACCAAACACGGGCACTTTGCTACCAGCACCTCGCCCTCGCTTGCCTTTACGAGTTCCACCAAAGTATGATTCGTCTACTTCGATTTCGCCTTCAAATAGACCAGGGTCTTGACTATTCTCGTAAATAAGCAGTCTTAGCCTATGAAAGTAATAACTGGCTGTCGTTTTATTAATACCAATTAGGCTTGCTGCTGTTCTCGCGGTAGAACCGGCAACAAATAACTCGATTAGTCTGCTTTGTTTATACCAACTTAGTTTACTCTTTCTCATAGTGCTATCCTAAATAATTTTACTTATCTAGGACAGCCCCTAAAATTAACAGTAGATAAGCCTATTAATGGTTAGGTTTTTAAAAATATAAGAATAGTGTAGATAGACTTTTAGTGATGACTAGATACCGATAGCACTGATGAAGATAGGCACCCAAACCGCAGTAACCAACCCGTTCACTGCCAAGCCAAATGCTGCATAACGTCCAGCTGTGTGACTGATTTGCCAAGCTTCTACTGTACCAAACGCGTGAGCTGCTAACCCCAGTGCTAGACCTTTAGCACGGTCATCATTGATACCGCGGAACAAAAATCGCGCGACCGTACCACCTATCAGACCTGAGACGATGATAATTAGGTTAGCCATTGCCAATGGTGCTTTGATTAAATCTGCGACACTCAAGCCAATCGGCGTAGTCACAGAACGGGTAGCGAAAGCCAATAGGGTCTCATGACTGAGCGAAAATAAATAGGCCAGTGACATAGGCAATAATGCCCCAACGACACTAGCAATAGCGACAATTAGAGTGAGTTTTTTGACTGGTAAGCCTTTAAAATTCATCGCCGCCAATGGCACAGCCAGAAGTACTGTGACATATCCCAACAGATGGTCAAATACAGGTTTTGCCGCGCTGTAATAGTTGTTGTAATCCCACTGCAGTACAAATAGGAAAACAAGTACTAGAACAAGTGCGGTAATGACCATCGGTAGCCATGATAGTTTACGTGCCAATACACGTGCAATTACATGTGCTGCTAATGTCAATAATATTGCGGCTAGGGTTGCCATAAATACGCTGTCAAAAGTCATAATATCTCTCCGCAGCTCACGGCTGTCCCTTTTGCTCAGTGGTAGTCGTACTATCAGTGTTTGCAGCGTGATTGAGCCAACGATTGGCCAGTAATGCCAGTCCCCACAATGGGATGAGCGTACTAACGATCATCGTTATCATCACACCCAATAACTCATCTCCTAGAGCAAATAGCAACAAACCTGCGCCAGCAGAAACTGGTAAGAAGGCAAAACCACTATCGACTAGTAAAGTATTACTGGCCTGTGTGAGCCAGCTCGGTAATCCCTTAAGCAATCGCCACGCCATCAAAATAACAAACATCGCAACCAAACCGGCAATATTGGCCGCTTTTTCGATGCCTGCCATTTGACAGAGAACAACCGCCGTTTCTCGGACTACGATAACCATGGTCAACGTTAGAATTAACGCAAGCCATAGTGGGAGATGGGGAGAGTGAGCAGGCTTCATAAGCAATTCTGGCCAAGTCAGATATAAATGGATGGTGTATAAAACAAAGCACATGATCGCACCAAGAACACAACGTAGAAAATGATGCTATAAATACTGATAGTAGCAATGATTCACTTTTAAAATATTAACGCTATCTATCAATATTTGTTGAATGTATAACAGGCGATTATATAGAGAGTGGGGCAACTAATAAAGCCTATGCACTGTGACTCATCATATCCAAAAAAAATAGACGATATCAATGGATATCGTCTATTCTATTTTAGCTTACTATATAAGGGTCTGTGGGCTAACAGTATGAATCAAATACTCATTCAACTACTGCCGCAAATGACTCACTTTAACAATAGCTCTTATTTTACAGAAACGATTATTTTTCTGAATCAGCTGTTTCTGAATGTAATGCATCAAACTCGTCAAACGCCTTTTCTTCAGCCTCTGTCATGGTTGGCTCTTCAACGTCATTAACTTTTTCAAACTCTTCGAGTACTGGCATCAGCAATGTTGCTTGTGCCAGCGGCAACACATCGATAGGTTTTAAGTTGGCTTGACCCAGTAGCTGTCTTAAGCGGTCACTTGGCAAACGAATCGTCAGACATTCACGACCTGTATCGTCGTAGCTTTCTTCTTCAATAACACCCAATTCATATAGAGTGTTTTTGAACTGTCCAGCATCATACGGCAAGGTCAAATCAAACGTCGTCAGTTTACCTGTCAGCAGTTGCTGTACGGCAAGCGTTAGCTCTTCCATGCCTAGATTCTGTCTAGAAGAAACATAGACGCGGTTTGGCTGACCTTCGCTAGCATAGCCGATATGTGCAGGCTCATCAGTCAAATCAATCTTGTTGTAGACATTGAGCACAGGTACATCGTTATCGATTTCTGCCAATACTTCTTTGACTGCCTGAATCTGCTCATGCATGTCTTCGCTAGAGGAGTCGATAACGTGCAATAACAAGTCTGCTTCTAGCGTTTCTTCTAGGGTTGCATGAAAAGACTCAACCAGCTCATGCGGCAGATGACGAACAAAACCAACCGTATCGACCAAGACGACACGACCAACTCCCTGCCAGTCTAAACGGCGTAGAGTAGGATCTAGCGTCGCAAATAGTTTGTCAGCAGCGTAGATATTTTCATCGACCAAACGATTGAACAAAGTAGATTTGCCCGCATTGGTGTAGCCGACCAGTGAGATGGTTGGCACATCAGATTTTTGGCGACGGGCACGCCCTTGCGCACGGGTCTGACGGACTTTTTCTAGTTTGCTCTTTAGCTGATTGACGCGAGTCTGTAGTAGACGGCGATCGGTCTCAAGCTGGGTTTCACCAGGTCCACGCAGACCAATACCACCTTTTTGACGTTCCAAATGCGTCCAACCACGTACCAGACGCGTTGATAGATGGTTAAGCTGAGCCAGCTCTACTTGCAGCTTACCTTCGTAAGTACGAGCGCGCTGCGCAAAAATATCCAAAATCAAACCAGTACGGTCTAACACGCGGCACTTCACTAGCGCTTCGATATTACGCTCTTGTGATGGCGACAGGCTGTGGTTGAACAGTACGATGTCTGCTTCGTGTTCGCGTACCAACTCTGCGATTTCTTCTGCTTTTCCGCTACCAACGAAGTATTTGGCGTCAGGGCGCGAGCGTGATCCAGTGACTAGCGCCAATCGATCGGCACCTGCTGAATCAGCCAACAGCTCAAATTCACTAAGATCATCAGGATCTTGAATTTGGCGGATGTCTAAATGTACTAAAATGGCGCGTTCGCCACCTTCATGTCTTTCAAAATAATCCAAAGAGTATCACCTATTTAATAAAGTAAATGTCTCGCTATAACCAGCTCAAGAAGCTTTGACGCAGCGTTCATATGATTATCTATATATGGTCTTATCACTTGATATTAAAGCGTATTAGCATAATTAGCGATGGTTTTATGTTACAGCGTTTGCTGCGGATAATTTTTTATAAATCTGCTTTATTACCCGTTTGTATAAAAGTCGGCACTCACTGAGTGAACAAGCTATCACTGAGTGTGCGAACTTTGTTATACTGGGCTCGTTTTTTGACTATTAAACACCCGTTATTTAATCATGAGGGCGAAGATGAGCCAAGCTAAATCAAGCTTTTCACTCAGACGACAGTTGAGCCGAGGCCGTCAGGTTGCTGGTATGACCACGACCATGGTCGGCGGCATACGCGCGGCGAAGCGTATCGGTGCATTTAAGCAGCCACCACGCGAGACCCTACCGCGCTATATCCAGACATTCTGCCGCAAGATGGCAGGCTCTTTTGGGGTAAAAGTGGTAGAAGTGGAACCTGTAGAGCAGTTTCATGGCTTATGGGTATCGAATCACGTGTCATGGATGGATATCCCTGTCGTTGGTACTGTGAGCCCAGCGTTCTTTTTATCCAAGGCTGAAATCGGTGAATGGCCTGTATTTGGCAAACTTGCCCATGCCGCAGGGACGCTTTTCATCGAGCGTGGATCCGGTGATGCAAGCTCAGTATCGGCACAGATTGCTGACTTTTTAGCCAAAGGTTTTTCGATTATTTTCTTCCCTGAGGCGACGACCACTAGTGGTAAAAAAATAAAGCGCATTCATGGAACATTGCTGCAAGCAGCCATTGACGCTGATGTGCCTATCAGACCGATCATCATCGCTTATGTCAATAAAGACGGCACACTAAGCGACGCATTGCCATACTATGGTAAGCTGACGATGAAAGAAAGTATGAAAAAAGTGCTCGATAGCAAAAACGTGACCGCTTATGTATTGCCACTCGCGCCTATAGATCCAGAGGGTCGTAACAAAAGCGAGCTGACCAATTTATTGCAAGCACGCATGAATGAAGGGTTGGCTGAGCTGCACTCAAGAGTACTTAGCGCACCAGTTGAAGACTGATTATTTACAGTTGAATTAGTTAGAGTTGAGCTAGTGTAGCTAATCTTAGCCAGTCAGCAAAAGGGCGCAAATCGAAACGATTTGCGCCCTTTTTTATAAGAGATTTAATAGAGCACGCATACTTTCATTTATTCAGCAGGCTCTATTAAGCTTTACTCTCTGTAAAAGACCAACTATGGCGATGGATTAGGCTGCTGTGTATGCACCGCTTCAATCGCTTCTAATACATCTGCTGTTAGCTCCACATTGACACTGTCTATGTTTGATTTGAGTTGCTCGGTCGTTGTTGCCCCAATAATGTTACTGGTGACAAAGTGACGAGAGTTTACAAAAGCCAATGACATCTGCGCCATGTCCAAACCTGCATCAGCAGCTATCTTGGCATATTGTTCAGTGGCTGATTTGGCCTGCTCATTTACATAACGACCGAAACGATCATACATGGTCAGACGTGCACCAGTAGGACGTTTACCATCAAGGTATTTGCCAGACAATACACCAAAACCAAGCGGAGAATACGCAAGTAGACCAACGTTTTCACGATGGGCTATCTCAGCCATACCAACCTCGTACAGACGGTTCAATAAGCTATATGGGTTTTGCACGGTAAGTGGTGGAATTAGGCCGTTTTTGTCCGCTTCCCATAGATAGCGCATCAGTCCCCATGCCGTATCATTTGATAAACCATAAGCACGAATACGGCCTTTTTTGATTTCATCATTTAAGGCTTGGATAGTCTCTAAAAATGGGGTTAAATTATCTAATGACTGTGCTGACATCTCTTCATCATAGCCGCGCTGACCAAAGAAATTTGCTTGGCGTTCAGGCCAATGTAGCTGATAGATATCGATATAGTCTGTCTGTAGACGTTCCAAATTACCATCGATAGCGCTGCTGATGTGCTCGGCGTTAAAGCGCGTTTGCCCGTCACGCAAAAACCCCATCGGTGATATTTTGCTAGCAAGAATGACTTTGTCACGCTGTTTGGTCTTGTTAAACCAAGTACCCATAAAGCGTTCGGTATCGCCTTGTTTGTCTTTGTCTGGTGGTGACGGGTACATCTCGGCGGTATCCCAAAAGTTCACACCTTCACTGAGTGCCATGTCCATTTGCTCATGTGCTTCGGACTCAGTATTTTGCTGTCCCCATGTCATCGTGCCTAGACAGATTTTAGATACTTTTTCATCGAGTTGCGGTAACGTTTGATACTGCATATAAGTCTCCCTTTTGATTGTTTTTATCGATATTAATTTTTATCGTCGCTAGTTTTTATCTTAGTTAATGTCTAACGAGTTTTTGATAGTCTTTAAGTGACTACATCAATTTGATACCAGTGACACCGGGCGGTGTGACTTTAAATATTTTTACTTTGAACAACACGTCTTGTCCAGCAAGCGGATGATTAAAGTCGACTTCGACTTGATCATCATCGATGGCACTGATCGTACCGGGCAGCGTATTTTTGCCTTTATCTTCGAACTCAACCATCATGCCAATTTCTGGATTGTCAGCGACTAGCGCAAACTGAGTACGGCTAAAGTGTTGGATGTTTTCAGGATTCCACTCACCAAATGCTTGCTCTGGCTCAAGGTGTGCGGTACGAGTGTCACCGGCGCGTAGATTCATCAGTACTTGCTCAAAACCAGGTAACAAGCTCTCATCACCAATGGTCAAAGACACAGGTGCGTCACGATTAAAGGTTGAGTCGATGATGGTACCGTTCTCTAGTGAAACTTCAAAGTGCAACTTCACAAGGCTACCATGAGCGATACGAGTGTCTTCGTTTGGGTTAATAAATTGAGATTGAGTCATAATAAAAAGCCATCTGTTGCTAGAATAAATGAATAGAAAATGCTGCGTTGGGTTGCAGTCTCTTTAGTTGCAGTAATTACAGTATTATAGTGTAAGAAATAATAAGCCATCTAAGGCCAGATGTAAGCGTCAATAATGTAACGCATATGGTGTACTATAATTGGCAATTCTAAAAGATATGAGGTGTCGGTGGTGAATAAACAACAAGGCACTGTCAAAAAATGGCAGGATGACAAAGGTTTTGGCTTCATTGAAACTGAGACAGGTGAGTCTGTTTTCTTTCATGTGAGTGAGTTTAGAGCGCAGCGCCGTCCTGATGTTGGCGAGCAAGTCGTTTTTAGTATTGGACAAGACGATCAAGGGCGCAGGCAGGCCAAGCAAGTACAAGAGCTTGGATTTGTACAGCAAAAAATGGCGCAAAAAAACCAGCAGATCCGTCAGCGCAATCAGAAGCGTAACCATCAAGCAGAGTTTGAAGCAGGACAGAAGAAACGCTCGTTCCTTGGCATTGCCTTTTATGGTGTCTTAGCCTTATTAGCAGCGACAGATAAGCTGAGCTGGCTGGTGGTCGGCTGGTACGTCGTGCTAGGGGTTATTACTTATGGCATGTATGCCAAAGATAAGGCGGCCGCGCAAAGTGGCGACTGGCGTACGCCCGAGTCAACCTTGCACGTGCTGAGCGCGCTTGGTGGTTGGGTAGGGGCGCTATTGGCTCAAACGTATCTACGTCACAAATCACAAAAGCCTGAGTTTCGCGTCACCTATTATTTGACCGTTGTCATTAACATGGCAGGCTTGCTATTTCTATTAGCAGGTGGCGGGCTAGAGACTGTCACTGATTTACTATCAGAGTTGCTATAAATGAGAACTAAGACACAAATATGGATAACGTGATTATGAATACGTCAGGATTTGTCGGTGGCACGTTGGTGGATACCAATAGAGGATTAGTACCGATCAAAGATATTAAAGTCGGGGATATGGTTTTATCTAGAGATCAACATAACGCGGAAGGTGAGCTAGTCTATAAGCCAGTACTTCGTACTATAATTACTGAAGATGTACCTGTGTTTTTTGCTACCTTTACACCTGAGTCTGTAGACGACTTACCATTCGAACAGCAAAATAACTTTGATCTATACGTTGATGTGCTTTGTACGGCTAGTCATCCAGTGTGGATACAAAATAAGGGATGGGTTAAAGCCAGTGACATAGAAATGGGAGATATGGCAACATTACAAAGTGGTGAGCCTACTTTCTGTGAGATCGGAAGTTCTGGAGAAATCTTAGAGCCTATTTTTAAAACAGAGAACATTGAAGTAGGTTTTATACCAAATCTGTCTAGTCAAACTAATGATGGCAGGTTTATTAACTTATTAACTGGTAAATCATTATCACATGGTGGATATGATCCAGTTTTTAAGAAACTTTTCATAGAAGATTCGGGATGGAAACAACGACTATTAGAGCAAACCCCTGTAGAGTTAAGAGACAATGCCGAGTTTTATAATTTCCGTACAGGCTTTTGGCAAGAGGGTGCAGGCATTGACTGGGCGGAAGGGGAAGGTCCGGTTACCACTACGGTATATAACATTGAGGTAGCAGATACTCATACTTACTTTGTCGGTGAGCAGGGGTTGTGGGTGAATGGCGATAATCCTGACAAGACATAATTTCGGTGAATGAATAATATGGATAAAGATTTTTCAGGTTTCACTGCTGGCACTTTAGTACATACAGAAACAGGGCTAGTACCAATAGAACAACTAAAAATTGGTGATAAAGTGTTGTCTAATGCAGCTAATGGCTCGGGTGAGCTGATATATAAAGCAATAACTAATACTATGATTACTGAGAATATATCGGTATGGTTGCTTGAGCTTTCTGTCGCTGTAGACTCTTCTTTACCAATTAAAGAGAGAATTAGATTAAGAGAGTTATCTGATTGCCAACCTTTGACTCGATTATTGATAACAGAGAATCATCCATTATGGATTGAAAGCTCAAAGTGGACTCAAGCGAAAAAAGTAAGGTCTCAAGATGTTTTAATTAACAAAGACTTGACTAAGTGTTCGTCTGAGTCTGGTAATAATCCCTATGACACTACATCACTAAGTAAAATTTATAAAACTGATAAGGTAAATATTGGGTTCGTACCAAAGTTTGACGAAGACAGTCCTGCTCAATATGGCAGCCTGATTGATTTAACCACAGGTGCAGAGATCAAAAATGGCGTCACTTATCAAGCAGTGACAGACAAATTATATGAGTACGATAAGGAGTGGGAGCAACGCCTATTAGAACAAACACCTGAAGACGAACGTGAACATGCTGAGTTCTTTGGCTTCCGCCAAGGCGAATGGAAAGATCCTAATACTATAGATTGGGCAGAAGGCGAAGGTCCTCTTACTATGACGGTATATAACATCGAGGTCGAAGACACGCACACTTACTTTGTCGGTGAGGCTGGTATTTGGGTGCATGAATAGAGATTGTGCAGATAGGTCAAATTAACATATATATTCAATCGTCAGAAATAGTAAATAAAAAAGGTGGATTACGACTGCGTAACCCACCTTTTTATTTATAAGCTGAACGATATTAATAATAGTATTTAGAATTATTACTGCGGCATTTCGCGCTTCTTTTCCAAAAACAGCATATCAATGATAATCAACAATACACCGATAGAAATACCAATATCCGCGATATTAAAAATCGGATAATGCCAAACATCAGCATAATGCACATGGATAAAATCAATCACATGACCATGTAATAGACGATCGATGAGGTTACCAATTGCCCCTCCCAACACTAAAGCCAGACCGACAGATAGCAAAGTGGCTTTGCGCGGTGCTTTAATCAGATAGATGATTAAAAATAGCGACATGACGAGTGCCAATCCTGAAAAAAACCACTTCTGCCAACCGCCAGCATCTGCCAAGAAGCTAAAGGCCGCGCCATAGTTATAAGCCAATGTCCAATTAAGGAATGGATCAATCACCGGCACTGGATCATGAAAGGTCAGCTTAGTTTCTGCCAACCATTTAGTCCACTGATCGATAATGACGATAACCAATGCCAATATATACCATACAAAAGCACGGCTACCGTTGGCCACCAGCTTTGGTGTCCTATTTGTTGACTTGGTCAGGCGACTTCTAGGTGTAGTCGAGCTACCTGTGGTTGCATGAGCAGGCGTAGGCGAATGGTCAACCTTCACCTGCGGCGGCTGGTCATGCTGGCTTTCAGGTGAGTCTGTTGGGTTAGGCATAGTGACGTACCTCACCATCGCCACTGACATTGGTCACGCAGCGCGCGCATAGCTCAGGGTGTGCGCTATCTGTACCGATGTCATCACGAATGTGCCAGCAGCGTACGCACTTAGTACCAGTAGCCGCACTTACTTGTACCACTAAATCGACAGCCTCTTCGGTATTGGTATCGGTCACATCATCTGTCTGTGCAATGCTATCAGCAGGCGCTTCGCTCATTGGCTTCAATGCAGCGTTACTAGTAATTAGTACAAAACGAAGCTCTTCATCAAGCTTAGCTAAGCTCTCATACATTGCACCGTCAGCGTATAGACTCACGTCGGCAGACAAGTTGGCATTGATAATTTTTTCGCCACGTGCAGTTTCGATATGTTTGTTCACCATGTCTTTTGCAAACATGATGCGCTGCCAGTCATCGTTGCTGATAGCACTTAGCTCAAACACTGGGAACTCATACCACTCCTGAGTAAATACATAGCCGCCTTTATCCGCATCACGTTGGTTCAGTACTTCCCAAGCCTCTTGCGCCGTGAATGACAAGATTGGTGTAATCCAGCGAATCAGAGCATGAGTAATATGGTAGATAGCCGTCTGCGCAGAGCGACGAGGCTGACCATCTGCCTGCGTGGTGTACTGGCGATCCTTGATAATATCTAGATAGAAGCTACCCAAGTCTTGCGAGCAAAACGCTGTCACGTGCTGAGTGACTTGGTGAAAGTCCATCGCATCATAAGCGCTAATGATTTGCGCTTGTACGGTTTGTGCGCGCTCAATGATGAATTTATCAAGGCTAACCAATTCATTGATATCAATGCTATCAGTCGCTGGATTGAAGTCATCGGTATTGGCAAGTAAGAAACGTAAGGTATTACGGATACGGCGATACATATCGATCGCACCTTTAAAGACCGTTTTACCCGCGCTCATCTCATAACGATAGTCACTTGAGGCAATCCATAGACGCAGCATATCCGCGCCTGTTTTATTGATCTCTTCTTGCGGGGTGATAATGTTGCCAAGTGACTTACTCATTTTGCGACCGTTTTCATCGACCACAAAGCCATGCGTCAGTACTTGCTTAAACGGTGGACGCTCATACATCGCTTCTGACGTCAGTAGTGACGTCTGGAACCAGCCGCGATGCTGGTCAGAGCCTTCTAGATACATATCAGCTGGATTGGTCAATTCATCACGTTGATCAAGTACCGCAAAATGCGTTGTGCCTGAGTCAAACCAAACGTCTAGTGTATCGGTAGCTTTGTCATAGTCAGCGGCTTCACTGCCTAAGAAATCTTCACAGCTAGCATCAAACCACGCTTCTACGCCGCCTTCATTGATTTTTTGCGCCGCAGTTTCCATTAGCTCAAGGGTGTTTGGATGCAGCTCGCCTGTTTCTTTATGCGTAAAGAAAGTAATCGGCACGCCCCACGTACGCTGACGCGAGATACACCAATCAGGACGACCCGTCATCATTGATTCGATACGGTTTTGTCCCCACGCTGGCGTCCAACTTACTGATGGAATATCAGCAAGCGCGCGAGCACGTAAGCCTTTGGTTTCCATGTTGATAAACCACTGAGGCGTAGCACGGAAAATGATTGGTGACTTATGACGCCAGCAATGCGGATAGCTATGCTCAATTTTGGTATGGCTAATTAGATGGCCATTGTCATGTAGGGCAGCGATGATTTTTGGATTTGCTTTATAGATGTGCTCGCCGGCAAATACAGCAGCGCTATCTAAATAAACGCCCGTACCGCTTACTGGGTTTTCCACTGGTAAGTTGTATTTTAGACCAACGATATAATCGTCTAAACCGTGACCAGGTGCAGTATGTACCAGACCAGTACCACTATCAGTAGTCACATGATCGCCCAAAATGAGTGGCACTTGACGGTCTGCAATTAGTGGATGCTGGGCATGTAGGCCTTCAAGCTCGCTGCCTGATACAGTTGCTAGGATGCCGTTATTTTCTAGTTTAAGTTCGTTCAACGCAGTTTCGACAAGATCCGCTGCGAGTAACAGATTGCCTTTTTCAGTAGCGACCACGCTATAGTTATGCTCTGGATGTACTGAGATAGCTTGGTTGGCAGGCAACGTCCATGGCGTTGTAGTCCAAATAACAGCAGCGATGTTATCTGCGATATCTGCCAATGCGGCTACTTTATCCGTACCGAGCACATCAAAGCTGACATAGATCGCGTCAGAGACTTTGTCTTGATATTCTACTTCTGCTTCTGCTAGGGCAGAGCTACAGTCCAAGCACCAGTTGACTGGCTTCATACCGCGAGTCACATGACCATTGTCATAGATTTTGGCAAGCGCACGTACGATGTTGGCTTCTTGATGAAAGTTCATGGTCAGATAAGGATTGTCCCAATCACCGAATACGCCTAGACGCTTGAAGTCTGCTTTTTGCAATTCAATCTGAGTGCTCGCATATTCGCGGCATAGACCACGGAATTCGGTAGCAGAGACCTTTTGACCGACTTTACCAACCTTAGCTTCGACTTTTTGTTCGATTGGCAGACCATGACAATCCCAACCAGGGACATAAGGCGCATCAAATCCTGACAAGGTTTTTGATTTTACAATAATGTCTTTTAGTACTTTATTGACTGCGTGACCCAAGTGAATCTGACCGTTGGCGTATGGAGGGCCATCGTGCAAAATATATTTGGTTGCACCAGCACGCGCCTGACGAATTTTACCGTACACGTCATCCGCTTCCCAAGCAGCTAACCAATCTGGCTCGCGTTTGGCAAGGTTTGCACGCATCGCAAATGGCGTGTCTGCAAGGTTTAGCGTATCTTTGTAATCTTGGCTTGGGGTATCAGTGCTTTTATCAGTCATAGAAGATATCTTCTTAAAAGGTAGGTTTGTGTGTCGGTTCAAAACCGGCTATAAGGCTCGATTTTCAGTGTGGTTCAATTCAGTGTGGTTCAATATAATACTGAGGGTCACGCGGTATTGATAATGCTTAATTACGAATAGTAGGTATATTGCTCATGATAGTCGGTTTATCAACCGTCATACCAGTAAATAGCCATTATCGCTCATTAGCCCATAAATAGTTATGTCAATAATAAATGGTAATGAGACGATTGCAACATAAAATATGCTTGTATAAATAATAGGAAAAAATATTTAGATCGGCAGCTATTATATGACAAAAAGGGTAGGGTAAAAAGAGCTGAGCAATCTCATCCTTATTTTGATTAATATCAACCGTTTATCTACGTTATATGTCGTTGATGAGAGTATAACGATGACCTCTTTTTGAAATGATTTTTAAAAAAGTCAGGTTCAGTCGCTAAAAAACAGATGCTAACCACAAGCGCAGCTTGAGTGACCATAATGGCTGAATACCTGTTAGCCCTTGTGTCATCTCGCCATTCTCTAATACCACATAAGATGGTGTGACTTGTCCTTGCCAATCTGCAAAGATATCGCCTTGTTGATCATTTATCGTGGTGAAGTCAAACTGATGCTGGTCGAGGTAGCTGCGTAGCTCTTGGTTTGAACCTGACTGTACGGCGATAGTGACAACGGGATAATTATCTGCTGCTAGTTTATTGATGGTGGGCGAGGTGAAACTACAGACTGAACACCACGTACCCCAGAAGTATACCAGCGTCGGCCGCTCATGACTTATCGCCGCCAAATCGATAGTTTGCCCTTGGTAATCGGTCAGTTGCAACTGAGGGTTGGCAGGCATGATAGGCTGTCGCCACCAATTGACCGCGCTATATATCACGACAAACATCAGAGCGTATAGCGCAACCGTTTTAAGTAGCGAAATGATCTTCGTCTTCGGCTGCTTCTTTGGCTTTATTTCTGTTTGCTCAATATCAGTCGTCATGACATCCGCTTTTTAGTTTACAAGTTATTTTCAGATGATGGCTTATCTTCACTGCTTATTTTATCGTGATTGCCTATATGATCATTGCACAAAGAGTAGACCGAAGATAAAAATAAACGGCTGAGATTCAGCCGTTTTATTTATGAAGTTTACTCTTAAGTCATTATATCAAGCGCGCACAACTAACTATGGCTTTTGCGCACGGTTTTGTAATGGATCACCGATAAGCACACTGCCTGAGTTTTCACGGCGTTCTTCGTCACTTAATTTGCTTGCAGGAATTTTGGATTTACGTTTCCATTTTAAGCTAAATAAGTCATCACGGCGGTCAATCAAGTTATGTACTGAGCCTTCGTGACGAACGTGAGTCAGCTTGTCTAAGTTCACATCTGAGAAAAATACCATTTCGGTATTGGCGGTGGTTTCTGCCATAATCGCATCATGTGGGAATGCAAAATCTGACGGTGAAAAAATCGACGACTGTGCGTACTGAATATCTAAACTTTCGACTTGTGGCAAGTTGCCTACCGAGCCGCAGATCATTACATAGCATTCGTTTTCAATGGCACGTGCTTGAGCACAATGGCGTACACGTAAATAGCCATTTTTGGTATCTGTCCAGAAAGGTACGAACAAAATATCCATGTCATCAAGTGCCATCAAACGTGCAAGCTCAGGGAACTCAACATCATAGCAGACCAAGATACCGATACGACCCGCATCCGTGTCGAATACTTTGACTTCATCGCCACCTTCGATTACCCAAGCGCTGCGCTCATGCGGAGTAATATGAATTTTGCGTTGCTCTTCAACGGTACCGTCACGGCGGCACAGATAGCTGACATTGTATAAGGTATCGTCTTCGTCCAGTAACGGCATCGAACCGGTAATGACGTTGACGTTATAACTGACGGCTAAATGCGAGATTTCATTTTTGAACCACTCGGTATAACCTGCCAAAAATCGAATGGCAATATTTTGATCGGTTTCTTCGCATAGACCCATCAATGGCGCATTGAAAAACTCAGGTAAGCAAGCAAAGTCTGAGTTGTAGTCCGCCATAATATCGACAAAAAACTCAACTTGTTGCAGTAATTCTTCAGGTGATTCGACTTCACGCATCTGCCATTGAATACCACCAATACGCACTTCAGACTTGCGAGTATTAGGCTTATAGTCTTTAGGCTCGTAATAGATATTTGCCCACTCAAGCAAGGTAGCAAAGCCCTTTGATTGCTTATCATCTGGCAGATAAGCAGTCAAAATACGTTTAACAATAAAGCCATTAGACAACTGGAATGATAAAGCTGAATCGTGAATTTCACGGCTTTCAACGGCATCAATATATTCGCCTGGAGTCAGATCTTTATGATTATGATAGTTAGGTATGCGTCCACCGGCTAAGATAGCGCGGAAGTTCAGCTGTCGGCACAGCTCCTTGCGTGCATCATACAGACGACGACCGAGACGGTAGCCGCGATAATCAGGGTCGATGAGTGCATCTAAACCATAAATGGCATCACCTTCTGGATTGTCTCTAATGATTTCTTTTTGCCCAATCAAATCATCATAGGTATGCGGGTTTGAAAATTTGGCATAGTCAACGCGCATAGAGAGCACGATACCAATCAGCTGATCATGATCAAACAAAGCAATTTGACCTTCTGGGAAAGCATCAATCAAAGTATGAATGGTTGTCTTTGACCACGCGCCACCCAAGTTTACATAGACACGATCCATCAATGCCTTTAATTGTGGATAATCTTTTTTCTTAATCTCAGCAATCGTGAGGTGAAAATCATCTAGTTTTTCCATCTTACTCATAAGTTTCCTGTTTTAAATAGCTATCGAATGTGGTGGTAACAAATAATGGGGTCATGGCACATTGATGTGCCGATTTTTGTGCAAAAAAGTAATAAAAACATTCCAATAGGAAGATATTGTCGTTACAATAATTTATTGCCATATTTACAATAGGTTATGTTGATATCTTAGACTGTTTTACTCATTATGTTTGGTGCTTGTTTCGACTAACGTAGAGGGCTAAAGGATAGCGACTGCCACAATCTACATCACTCTATACCTATAGGGTTTGTAAACACAGATAAGCGAATAACTTTGCATTATCATTGTACCTGCGACTTTCTTGCTATTTATTATTTCAATATAGAATCTAAATAATATCTATCAGCACCTTTTGTTTTGCTTGTTATCATAGCAAGCTGTATAAGTAATAACAGTCTCAGGTAGTAAATATTTGCTACGTTTTTGTGAGTCAATATCTTCATTTACTTCAGGCATAGTATCGTTTTGCTTGTCATATTTAGCCGTATTTGTTCGGCTGTAGGATCGTTTTATTATGCCCTTAACTCGTAGCAATAGAATCAAAAAATGGGATGAAATAGAAGAATCAGCATTGGTTCAGCTGGTCTATGTCAGTACGTTGACTCTTGGCTCGCGTTTGAGCACTTCTATTTTTGATGAAGTAGAAGGCCACGCACGTAACTACAATCAGCAGCATAACATCACAGGCACGCTATGCTACGGCAATGGTCACTTCTTGCAATGTATTGAAGGCAAAAAATCAGACGTATTTAATCTGCAAGAGCGTATCTTTGTAGATAGTCGTCATAAGAATGTAGAAGTGTTGCTATTACAAGTCATTAACCATCGCAGCTTTGCCGACTGGCGTATGCGCTTGCTGTTTTTAGAGCGCTGGCTATGGTCGCCTGCAACCAAAGAGCAAGCGGCGCAGCTTTCACCATTTTTGCCATTTGCACCGCACGGCTGGTCACCTGATCGTACTGAGCAGTTTTTGCAAATTATCAAAAATTTCGATACCCCGCCACATATCAAAGCAGCGGGCATCACTTACAATGCGTTAGGCAATATGTTCCGCCATATCGCGGCGCCGCATCAAGCATTTTTGATTATTCAAGGGTTTTTGAGTGTCTTGCTAGTTGTAGCGCTGGTACTGTTATATCTATAAATCATGTTTTTTTAAACGTAATTTTGGGTTTTCCAAATATAAAGTTGCAGATATAAAAAAGACGCTAGCCATTAGGTTTAGCGTCTTTTTTTTGAGATAAATCGTTAGCCTATCAATCACATATCAAAAATTTTGCCACGATTCATGATGTTATTAGGATCAAATACCTTTTTGACCTCTCGCAGATAATTGATCTCAGTCTCACTACGGCTGTATTGCAGATACGGCTTCTTGGTCATACCCACCCCATGCTCAGCAGACACTGAACCACCATATTTTTGTACCGTCTCAAACACGTACTTATTGACGACCTGACACTCAGCAAAGAAATCATCTTTATTCATATTCTCAGGTTTTAAGATATTGAGATGCAAATTACCATCGCCGATATGACCGAACCAGCAAACTTCAAAGTCTGGATAGTTGCTGCTGACAATGTGATCAATCTCTTCAATAAAGGTCGGCACGTGACTGATAAGGACAGACACATCATTCTTATAAGGCGTAAATACCGAAATAGTCTCCGAGATATACTCACGTAGTTTCCACAGCTCTGCTGCTTGCGTAAGGTTTTGACTCATCACCCCATCGACAACCCAACCTTGCTCCATACAATGCTCAAATATGGCCATGGCTTTGTCCATGATTGGCTCATAAGGCGCTTCAAACTCTAATAAGGTATAAAACTTGGTACGTGATTCAAACGGCTCTTGTACTTGACCATGTGCCATCAGCTTATCAATCGCTACATCGTCAAAGAACTCGAATGCTGTCAAATCAATTTGTGCTTGAAAGGCAGAGAGTACGTTCATCACATCGTTAAAGCTGTCCATGCCAAGCACCATGACGTTTAAGTCTTGTGGCTGACGTTCAAGTTTGATTTGCGCATGAGTGACAAGGCCAAGCGTGCCTTCACTACCGATGAATAGTTGGCGCAAGTCATAACCAGTAGCATTCTTTACCATGCCGCGATTCAGCTGCAAGATATCGCCTTTACCAGTGACAACAGTTAGCCCCATGATCCATTGACGAGTCATACCATAGCGAATGACTTTGATACCGCCTGCGTTGGTGCCGATGTTGCCGCCTATCTGACTAGAGCCTGCTGAGGCAAAGTCGACAGGATAGTATAAGTCTTTTGATTCAGCGAATTCTTGCAACTGTTGGGTGACGACACCGGCTTCGACTTCAACTATTCGATCGGCAGGATAGAACTGTCCAATCTGGTTCATTTTATCCATGCTAACGACTATCTCGCCATTAGCAGCCACGGCACCAGCAGAGAGTCCTGTACGACCACCGCTTGGGGTGAGGACGACGTTGTGCTCATTGGCAAGCAGTACGATAGTCTGTACTTGCTCGGTAGTTTTCGGAAAGACGATGGCAGCAGCAGCAGGGGCAAAGTGCTTGGTCCAGTCTTTACCCCAATGCTCTAGACTCTCAGCATCGGTTTTGATTTGGCTGGGATCGAAGTCATGGTTATCAGTGAGCGTGCTCAAGATGGTTTGCACGGCATTGGTTTCAGATGTGGGCTGAGCGGTAGTTGGCGTCATGGTCAAATCTCAATATTAGCGTAAGCACGATGCTGGGACTGTTTATTATATAGCGAAATAACTATAAATTCAGTGATGAGTCAGCTCGTAGAGGTAATAAGTGGGTGATAATTTCTACCTATAAGAAAAGGTAAGTAATAAACAATTGATTCGAGCGGTTTCAAACAGAATAATTCACTATAGCATAAAAATTTTTCAGGCTTGATAACCAATAATTCATCTAATCTGCTAACATCGGCGTCAAATTTTGTGTAAGATATCGGGACTGTTTTCGTTTCATCCATCATAGATTATCCAACAAGTAATCTTATAAAACAATTATAGGACAGTTCTCATATGGCGTTATCACTACAAAAAGACAAAATCCGGTTTTTATTGCTTGAAGGTCTACATGACAATGCCCTAAAAGTATTGGAAGGAGCTGGTTACCACAACATCGAGAATATCAGTCACGCTTTAGATCAAGACGAGCTGATCGAAAAGATCAAAGATGCTCACTTCATCGGTATTCGTTCGCGCACTCAGTTGACGCGCGAAGTACTTGAGCACGCACACAAGCTTATCGGCATTGGTTGCTTTTGTATTGGTACCAACCAAGTAGATCTAGACGCCGCTCGTGATCTTGGTATCCCCGTTTTTAACGCGCCATTCTCGAACACTCGTTCGGTAGCTGAGCTAGTATTGGCAGAAGTCATTATGCTGTACCGTGGTATTCCTGAAAAGAATGCAACTGTACATCGCGGCGGCTGGGGTAAGTCTGCGACCAACTCACACGAAGTGCGTGGCAAAACTATCGGTATCGTCGGTTATGGCTCTATCGGCTCGCAGCTGTCTGTCTTGGCAGAAAGCTTCGGCATGAAAGTCATCTATCATGATGCTGTGACCAAATTGCCACTAGGCAACGCGGTACAAGTTGGTAGCTTAGAAGAGCTACTATCAACGGCTGACATTGTGACATTGCATGTACCTGATGTACCAAGCACTCGCTATATGATGAAAGCTGAGCAGTTCGCTCAGATGAAAGAAGGCAGCTACTTTATTAATGCGGCTCGTGGTACGTGTGTTGAAATTGATGATCTAGCAGATGCGCTTGAGTCTGGTAAAATTTTGGGCGCGGCTATCGATGTGTTCCCAAAAGAGCCAAAGTCAGCTGATGAAGAGTTTGAGTCACCACTACGTAAGTTTGATAATGTGATTTTGACGCCACATATCGGTGGTTCAACCCAAGAAGCACAGGCCAATATCGGGCTGGAAGTAGCAGATAAGTTTGTTAGATACTCTGACCAAGGTGATACAGCGACAGCTGTGAACTTCCCAGAAGTTTCTATTCCGTTCAAAGAAAACTCGCATCGTCTACTACACATTCACAAAAACGTGCCAGGCGTACTGTCTCAGATTAACCGCCTATTTGCTGAAGCTGGCATTAACATCCTAGCGCAGAGCCTGATGACAGAAGGTGATGTTGGTTATCTAGTGATGGATGTCGATTACAATGATTCGACCGCTGCACTAGATCAGTTAAAAGATGTAGAAGAGACTATCCGCGTACGTATTTTATTCTAATATAGTCAATCTGCTTTCAAATTGGATTAACTGTATTAGTGCTAATAGTCTTGATACGCATTGAAGGTTTATCATAAAAAAAGAGAGGCTCTATCGATTAGAGCCTCTCTTTTTTATTTCACTTCTTTTTTATTGTACTAATGCTAAGTTTAGTTCGCTTTAGTGTTGTTTGCAGCTTCCGCTTGTAGACGCGCTTCCGTCTTAGCGGCTTTACGTTTTTCAATTACATCCATCACGTCGCTACCAATATGGGCTTCGCCACGCTTTTTGGCTAGCTGCATTTGGTGCTCACGCTCACGGAAACGGGCTTTTTGCTCATCAGTTGCCTTGTCGATACAGTGTGGGCATGACTCACCTTTAATATAGGCAGGGCTTTGCATATCATCGACAGTAATCGGCATACGGCATGCAAAACACTGCTCGTAGCTGCCTTTCTCCAAGTTGTGGTTGACCGATACACGGTTATCAAAAACAAAGCAATCGCCTTGCCACATAGAGTCACTGGCAGGGACTTCTTCTAGGTATTTTAGGATACCGCCTTCTAAATGATAGACCTCTTCAAACCCTTGCTCACGTAAATAGGCAGTAGATTTTTCGCAGCGGATACCACCCGTACAGAACATGGCGACTTTTTTATGCTTGGTTGGATCGAGCTCTTTTGATACGTATTCTGGAAACTCACGGAAGGTTTCCGTATTTGGATTGACCGCATTTTGGAAAGTGCCGATTTGCACCTCGTAATCGTTACGCGTGTCGATCAAGGTGACCTCAGGATCTGAAATTAGCGCATTCCACTCGCTTGGTTTTACATAGCGACCAACGGATTCCAATGGGTCGATATTCTCGACACCCATAGTGACGATTTCTTTTTTTAGCTTTACCTTAGTGCGATAAAAAGGCTGTGCGTCAGTATAGGACTCTTTAAAGGTAAACGTACCAATCGCCTCAATACTACGCAGGTAGCCAAGTACGGTATCGATACCTTGACGCGTACCAGAAATCGTACCGTTAATGCCTTCTGCAGCAATGAGTAACGTGCCTTTAACATCATTGCTTAGCATGGTATCTAAAATGGGCTCACGGAATTGCTCAAAATCAGCAAAGCGCGTGAACTTATATAGTGCGGCAACAACGATATTATTAGTCACACTATCGTATACAGGGGCTGACTTGTTGTCAGTTATCGCGGTTTCTTTGATATTACTATCTTGAGAGGTGCTCATGTCTTTCTCCTGCTGGCTAGGTCGCAAACCTAGTGCGTTGGTAATAAAAAAATAGATAGGTATATAACATTATCTCAATTGTGGAATTGGTTAATGCGCGCGTAGTGTAGCAAATTTTAGATGGGTTTTGAATAGTTTGTAATGCTTGGCTTGATGTTATAGAAAACAAAAAAGCCCAGTAAAATACTGAGCTTTTTATAAAGGATTTGATGTTTTCAACTTTGTTTATAAATATGTTTCCTATGATATTGTAAATACTTCTTATGCTCAGAAGAAATATTTGATAGTTTCATTTCTTTGTTGATAGATAAGGCCTGAAGGTCATTGGCACTGATTTTATTTGAGATTAGTATGTGACCTAAATCATCGAAACTTATAAAACCTGCATCAAAACACACATCCAAATTTGGTGATAGAAGTAAGCCGTTGTAAAGGCTAAGACGTTCTATGTCTCCGCATTCAGACCAAGGTTTGATATGAGATGCTCTTAATAGTTTTAGTTCCTTACATCCAGTGACAGCACAAGCAGACCAATATTCGATAAGACTTTGTCTAAACTGACCTTGACCAATACGTGATTTTACAATTGAGTCTCTTTCTGTACTACTACGACTTAAATACTCACTAACATCAGCAAGCTTATCTTCTCTTTCCATTTGTGCAGAAAGCATCCAAGCAAACGAATGAGCATCTAACAAGCTAACCTCATTTTTGAGTTCTTCAATTAGCATTATTTTGATAGTGCTAATAAGTTGCAAATAAACAAAGTAGTTTTCCCAAGAACAACGTTGACTAGTTTTGAACTCTATTCCTAATAATGAGAATGCTCTATCAAAATAAGTAGGTGCGATAGGTAAATATTTTGAGTTATCTTTAATAAAATAAAGATAAGCTAAAAGAGAATAATTCCTTCCAAAAATTTTAATCAACTCATCAAATATTTGTTCGTCATTTGATGAATGATAAAGGTTAAACAAAACGCTCTCAATTTCCCCTGTCTTAACAGGGTTACCAATTGCTTCAAAAAGTGGTTGATGTGGTCGATTTTGTTCGCCATAGCGATTTTGCCATGGAACTAAATTATTATCTGAAAACTCAATGGCCTCGATGGTTGCCAATACAATTTTTCCACTTCCAATATCATAATTTTTCCATGTATGAAACGAAAGCTTATTGCGAGCAACTCTGTAAATCTGATACTTATATCCTTCTTGTTGATCTGTATAAGGATGTGAAGCAAAAGACACAAAAGCTATATTTGACTTTTCTTCCACAAACTTTATAAAAGCATCGTACTGTTTTTCAAATAGGTATGGGTTTATTATTGAGGTAACTGTTTGCATGACATTCCTTCGACTTAGGAGGCTACAAGTTTGTTTATTAGGCGTATATGATTAAGCTGATTTCACTTTATATAACTTTTTTGCTTTCGTACACAAAAAATCCAGCTCAAAGGCTGGATTTTCATTTTTAAACTAAAACTGTATGTTACTAGATACTATTTACTCTGGAACCAAGTATCCGCTTTGCTACGAGCACTAGCGATATCATCACTCGATAAGTTTAATGCCAACTGACCAATTTTACCACGTGCCTTGTTACGGACTTTTTCGTCTAGCATGCCATCACGGGCAGCCAAGTCATACCATTTATAGGCATCGACCAGATTTTTTTGCTTTTCATCCAATAGTGCAAGCGTGTAACTGGCACGATTATCGCCACGCATCGCAGCTTTTTCTAACCACAGACGGGCTTGTTGTAAGTTAGGCTGTACGCCTTCGCCGCGCAAATACATGATGGCAAGATTCAACTGAGCAGGGGCAACGCCTTGCTGAGCGGCTTTGGTATACCACTGGATTGCTTGTTGGGTATTTTGCGCAATTCCTTCACCTTTTTGCAAACGCTTGGCCAGATAGAACTGAGCGTGATCGTTACCTTGGGCGGCACGACTAGACAACTCGCTCACAGGCATAAGCTCAAAACGTGAGGTATCAAGCGGTACATTTGATATTAACTCAGCATTGGCTAAACCAGCACAAGAAAATAATGCAGTAAACAACGCAGCTTTTAATAATTTCATAGCAGCTCCAAAATTAGGCAGTTAATAAGCAAAAAAAATTGTAACGCTAAACATTGTCTCGCTAAAGACAGTCAGACGGCGATAACAATTAGGTGGAATCTTGCGATATGAACTTACCTAATCATTAGCAAAAGGGGGTTGTCATCTCTAAATCAGAGATTTCACCTTAACTGATTAGACAAACGGTCGTAATAGTGGGGTGGCTGACAATATTTTGCTAGCTTAACACCCAAACTTACGAAACTCAAATACTAATTACAAGGTCTAATAGACGTTTGTACCTGATTGTCCTTAACAAAATCAGACAGTTACTAAAAAATTATATTAAGTTAACAATATATTAAGGTTGATATCAACTTATGTGGCACTGTTTAGCAGTCTATAAAACATCAAGATAGCTGATAATTTAACGGTTACTTTTTGGTCACTCGGTAGATAGCGACGTCTGCTAACAAGTTAGGCGCTTGCCTAATTAACGCCTTCATCAAAGGTGTGTGACCTTTTTTAGAATCACTAACCGCAAAACGATTAATAATATGAATATCATGCTGCGCACATAACAGCTCAAAATCTTTGAAAGTACATAGGTGAATGTTTGGCGTGTTATACCATTCGTAAGGCAGCGCTTCAGAGACAGGCATCATACCTTTAAGCCCTAAATGAATGCGGTTTTGCCAATGCGCAAAGTTAGGGAAGGTGATGACGGCTTCACGGGAAACTCTCAGCATATCAAGCAACAACTCATCAGGTGCTTTTACTGCTTGTAGGGCACGTGCCATGACGACCGTATCAAAGCTGTTATCAGCAAAGCGCGCTAGACCATCGTTGAGATCCTGCTCGACAATTGATAAGCCATTGCCAATCGCCTCATTGATTTTGTCTTCATCAATCTCTAGTCCGTAACCTGTCACGCCTAGTTTGTGCTGTAAGTGGGCAAGCAGCTCGCCATTGCCACAACCTAAGTCCAATACATGTGCTTGCGGCGCAATCCAGCGCTCTGCCAGTTGGTGATCCATTCTCATGAGCGCTTTCCTGTGGCTGGGCGGCTAGGGGTAATAAATGGCGCATTCAAAAACCCTTTAACCGCACCCATGTAGCGAGGAATATCAAACAAGAAAGAATCATGTCCGTGCGGCGCGTCAATATTGATATAGCTGACTGGTTTGCCAGTGGCCATCAGCGCATCAACAATCTCTTGCGAGCGCTCAGGTGCAAATCGCCAGTCAGTGGTAAATGATACAACCAGATATTGGCATTGTGTATGGGCAAAGGCTGCTTTGAGCGCAGAAAGCTCTTGCTGACGATCAGACTCAATATCTTCAATCGTCGTTACCGCATCTTCTAACTCACTCTGTGCATTCGCTTTGCTAGATTCGACTGACGCCGCGATTGAGTCTTCTATTTGTACTGCCGACTCTGTAGTGTCTTTTACTACGGTTGATGGGTAGTCGCGCGTCGGATCAAAGTAATCTAAGGCTTTGGTCATGAGTAGATAAGTATTGGCATCGAAGTTTTCACTAAAGCGCTCGCCTTGATAGCGTAGGTAGCTTTCGACCTGAAACTCGACATCGTAGCCGTACATAAATTTGCCAGATTTTAAATCACGACCAAATTTTGCTTTCATCGCGTCATCAGTTAAATAGGTAATATGTCCAACCATACGTGCCAATATCAGTCCGCGACGAGGATAAGTGCCTTCTTGTATATAGCGCCCGTCTTTAAAGTCAGGATCGGATAATATAGATTGGCGCGCCACTTCGTTAAAGGCGATATTTTGAGCAGATAGCTTTGGCGTGCTAGCGATAACTACACAGCGTTTTAATCGCTCTGGATAATCAACAGACCATTGTAGCGCTTGCATACCGCCCATTGAGCCGCCGACAATGGCGTGCCAAACGTCAATGCCTAGACGATCTGAGAGCATTGCTTGGGTTTTTACCCAGTCTTTAATCGTGATCAGCGGGAAATCAGGGCCATACACTTGTGGCTCATTGCTACTATTTGCATCAAGGCTGTCCGAACCAACGCTATCAGGGTTAATAGTGGTAGGCCCTGTTGAACCAAAACAGCTGCCGATATTATTGACACATACTACATAGAACTGATTGGTATCAATCGCTTTATTAGGGCCAATCATATTGTCCCACCAGCCTGATTTTTTATCATCAGCGCTATGGAAGCCAGCTGCATGATGATTGCCCGATAACGCGTGGCAAATCAGAATTGCATTTGATTTGTCGCTATTGAGCGTACCGTAAGTCTCTACCATCAAGTCAAAAGAGGGCAGGGTACGGTTGCATTCTAACGTTAAGGGCTCAGAAAAATGGAAATTCTGAGGCGTAACGACACCCACTGATCCTACAGCACTGTCAATATTGGCTGAGCTATTGGGGTGAGGTTGTGAATCAGGATGCTGGTCACTGGTATTATCAGAGCGTGCGTTCAAAGCTACCTCGCAAGACTACAATCATCAATAAAATAAAAGCAAAATAGCACATTGCTAACAGGCTATTTTAGCTACACGGTTTTTATAAACTGGGCCTGCCTATTGTATGGTGATGCGCGTTGGAGTACAACCGTCGAGCATGCCTTTCGAGCGTATCGATCGTAGTTTTTATGGAACATACTTTATAAATGAATAACGAGCAAGCCGCCAGCATCAAGTAATCAAGAGTTAATAAATAGCAACTGCGTATCAAATTGTATAGGGGCGCTTTTAGCCCGCGTCATTAATAGATAAAATGCTACACTAATAAGGTGTTCATTCAACTGTGTCTTAACAGTGTCGTCTCTTATTATTTTGACCTCACCCTTAATAACTTACTGCTAATAAAGTGCTGCTATGAAACCTAAATTGCCCCCACGTATTGCCGTTTTGTTAGTGAATCTTGGTACACCAGATGAGCCAACGGCACCTGCCGTACGTCGCTACCTTAAACAGTTTTTGTCAGACCCACGAGTGATTGAGATTCCCAAATTTCTATGGGCCATTATTCTGAATCTATTTGTCTTACCAAGTCGTCCTAGGCGCGTAGCAAAGGCTTACGCGAGTATCTGGGAAGGTGACTCACCGATTCGTAAGATACTAAAAAGCCAAGTTGAGCTATTAGAACCACGTTTGGCTGATAGTGTGGCACCATTTCGAGTCTCTGTGCATCCTGCGATGAGCTATGGTAATCCTGGTTTACCTGATGTGATGGACGCGCTACGTGGTGAAGGGGTCGATCACTTTGTCATACTGCCGTTGTTTCCGCAGTATTCTGCTTCTTCAGGCGGCGCAGTATATGATGCGCTGACGAAGTGGACGCTAAAACAACGCAACTTGCCAAATTATACGATTGTCAAAGATTACTTTGCCCATCCGCTATATATTCAAGCTTTGGCCAACTCTATTCGCCGTTTTCAAGAGAAACATGGCAAGCCTGAAAAGTTAATGTTTAGTTTTCATGGTATCCCACAGCCTTATGCTGATAAAGGCGATCCGTATCCTAAACGTTGTAAATGTACCGCTGCGCAAGTGGCGCATGAACTTGGCCTGAACGATGACGAGTGGATTATTAGTTTCCAGTCACGCTTTGGCAAGCAAGAGTGGGTCAAGCCGTATACTGATGTAGTATTGGAAGATTGGGGTCAGTCAGGTGTGCGCTCGGTACAGGTGATCAGTCCGGCGTTCTCGGCAGACTGTCTAGAAACACTAGAGGAGCTAGCCATTGAAAACCGTGATAACTTCCTTAATGCTGGCGGGCAAGAGTATCATTATATTCCTGCGTTAAACCTTGATGAGACACATATTGAATTGCTTGAAGCGCTGAGCTTACCTTTAGTAAAAGGTTGGGCTGGCACGCTAGATGGCTGGGTTTAGACAGTCAAGAGTAGCTATCGTGGTGAATTGCATAGAAAAATAAGAAAAAGCACGCTTAACTATATTAAGCGTGCTTTTTTTGGTTTAGAGGGGTAGATCAACAATCGTATCAGGTTCTAAAAATCATCATCGTTGCTACGTTCAGCCGCTTCTCTATCCACAATATCCATCGCATCTGGATAATCACTGTCATCAATATTATCCTGAACCAAAATCTCATCGACCCGTGACTCATCGATATTTTGACGATGCGCAGGCGTGAGTCCTTGGATCGCATCACTACCGACTTCTGAGTTGTTGAATCCTGCACTATTATCAATCACATCATCGTTATCGATGGTATGCAGCATAGGATTGTCCAAATCAACCAATTGGTTGTCTTGTTCATCCTGATTGCTGCTATCTAAGTTATCGACGTTGTTATTATTGCCACGACGATTACCGTCAATATGATCCATCTCTTCTGGTAATGGGTTTTTTGAGTTTTCCATGAATAATTCCTTATTGTAGTTATTAGATGTCGCCATCATTAAAAGTAAAAATATCGCGCTGGCTTGTTAAAGCATCGCTCATTGCAATGTAGATAATATGCTTCTCAGTTTGTACGCTTAATCAACTTTTCACTAGTATTAAGGTGTGACAGGATGTTCAAAAAATGTAAGACGATAATTAGAACGCAAAACGACTACTCAAAATGAGTAGCCGTAATTGTTTATAAAATTTGTGTTAAGTCTCTATAAGGTAGCCAGATTGCTAAATAAGAAATCAAAATTATAGTGTTAATTATTGGCGTGGTCGAACTTGTAATTTAACTTCTGTACCAGACATGACTGATAGTCAGCCAGTTTAAATCGCCATAAATAGGTCAAGGCAATACCATAAATGGCAGTCTCAGCCAGCTCTTCGACAATTTCACCAAATGTATGCGGAAACATAATAGCGTTCTCGCCCATGTACTGAATGATAGCCAGTACAGTAACGCTAAGATAGAGCGAAACGGGCACGTTTTTTAGCACTGCCCATAGGTAATGCCTCGAGTAGACAAGCAAACCAAGCGCGACGAGATAAATAACGGTAAGGACGCTGTCCTCCCACCAGTCATAAGACTGACCAAACATCGAAAAGTCGCTTGGAACCAGTAAGTCCGGTAGATAATTCAACTCTCGACGAATGACAGAGACAAATATAAGTACGGCTGCTAGCCAAAAAGCCTTAATTTGTTTGACATGACTTTTCATAACATATTGTGAACTGCGCAATAGGCATATTATCAAAAGTATAATGCCAGGGACTTCAATGATGCCATCTGAACTCAAAATAACTGGCTCCTGCGTATCAAAAAGAATGTGTTAAAAACAAAAAAGTGAGCCCAAAGGCTCACTCTAAAGCAAAAATATCGAATAGTTAGGGTTTAACAGGTGATCTATTATAAACCCCGTACCCAGATATTACTGTTATGAAATATAACTAACTGGTCATAAGTGATTGTTAATATAAACAATATATAATGAATTATTGTAGTGTTAGTTATCAAAAACTGTCATATCTGCAAGGTACATCGATAATCATACCTTGCATGCTTGATAAAATGGCAGTTAGTGATTAGTGCGCCTCATCCCAGTTTTGACCGCTATCAGTCTCGACTAATAAAGGCACTGCAAAGTCGACGTTCCAACCTTTTTCTACTGCCGTAGTCGTCAAGACATCTTGCATAGCATCGGTAATTAGCTGGCTAACTTCGTCTACTTTATCGGCATCCACTTCGAACACCAATTCATCGTGAACCTGTAGCAGCATCTTGGCTTGCTCTTTTGGCAGCACTTTATCAACGGCAACCATAGCAAGCTTGATTAAATCAGCAGCAGAGCCTTGTAGTGGGGCGTTAATCGCCGCGCGCTCAGCACCTTGCTTGACCATACGGTTACTATGATTGATATCAGGCGTATAGAGCTTACGGCCCAGTATCGTCTCGACATAACCTTGCTCATAAGCGCTAGTACGAGTATTGATCATATAGTTTTTGACGCCTGGATAGCGCTCAAAGTACATATCGATATAGTCTTGTGCTTCGCCGCGACTCATCTGTAGCTGCTTGGCAAGTCCAAAGGCGCTCATACCGTATAGTAGACCAAAGTTAATGGCTTTAGCGTTACGGCGCTCGGTTGAAGTGACGTCTGCGACATCTTTGCCAAGCACTTCGGCAGCAGTAGCCGCGTGAATATCTAATCCTTCGTTAAAGGCATGGGTTAGGTTTTTATCACCTGAGAAGTGCGCCATTAAACGAAGTTCAATTTGTGAATAATCCGCAGCCAAAATAACGCGACCTTCCGGTGCGATAAAAGCTTGACGAATTAAGCGACCAGTCGCAGTACGAATAGGAATGTTTTGTAAGTTAGGATCTGTCGATGACAAACGTCCAGTGCTCGTTAATGCCTGATGGTAGCTAGTGTGTACGCGATCGGTTTCGCTATCCGCGACATTATCCAGCGCATCAGTATAGGTGCTTTTGAGCTTAGATAATCCGCGATACTCTAGCGTAATATCGACCAATGGATGATCGATTTTTGATAGTACCGCCTCACCAGTCGAGTATTGACCAGACTTGGTTTTTTTACCACCAGCGACGCCTAGCTTTTCGAATAGCATCTCACCAAGCTGCTTAGGAGAGCCAAGATTGAACTCTTCACCAGCTACTTCATAAGCGCGTTTTTCTAAGGCGATAATTTCTTCATCGAAGCGTTTTGATAGCTCGTTTAAGAATGAACGTTTAATCAAAATGCCATGCGCTTCCATTTGGCAAAGTATCTCTGCCGTTGGAATTTCTAGCTCGTGTAGTAATTTGGCATTATTGGCATCGTTAGCCAGCTCAACGCTGAACACGTCAAATAATTGATAGGTGATATCAGCATCTTCACAGGCATAGTCGCTCGCGATATCGATGGCCACTTGGTCAAAGGTAACTTGCTTAGCGCCTTTACCTGCTACATCTTCAAAGCTGATGGTTTGCGTTTGTAGGTAATGACGTGCCAAATCATCCATACCGTGGCGAGTGGCTGCCGCATTGATGACGTAGCTGGCAAGCATGGTGTCCATTGCCCAGTTATTTGGCTGCTCATGTATGGCGCCAACTAGGTCGATATCATAGTGAGCGAGGATATGCGCATCATACTTTAGATGTTGACCGATTTTACCGATATTTGGGTTCTCTAGTACAGGTTTTAAGCGAGCTAATACTGTATCGCGATCAAGCTGCTTGGCTATTAGCTCATCACCTTCTAGGCTATGCGTAAGCGGAATGTAATACGCTTCATGTGCTTGCAATGCGAAAGATAAACCGACGATTTGTGCATCACGCCAATGAACGCTAGTGGTTTCGGTATCAATGACAAAGTGCGGAGCAGCTTCTAATAGTTCTACCAAGCTATCAAACGCTGGCTTGTCGAGTACAGAGTGCCACGCTTTATCATGGTTAGTACTGTCTTTGATGCTGTCGGTATTGGTGGATTGGAGCGATTTTGCTACCTGTGCCTGTGACTCAGTATTGGCTTGGCTATCAGCAACACTTTTAGAGCCATTAGCAGGGTGATTGGGATGATCAAGCGATGCCAGCTCATTTCTAAACTCAAGCTCATTATATAAGTCGCGCAATTCATCTATATGCGCACAAGGATCGGTATTGATTTTTAGATCATTCCAATCTTGACCGATGGCTAAGTTAGTGACGATGGTAGCAAGCTTTCTGTTAAAAGGAATGTCGTCGGCGTGTTCAATCAGACCTTTCGCCCCGCGACCTTTAATAAAGCCGATATGCTTGAGCATATTTTCGATATCACCATACTCAACGAGCAGGTCTTTAGCGGTCTTTTTACCGATACCAGGTACGCCTTTAATACCGTCAGAGGCATCACCCATTAGCGTTAAGAAATCGATCATTTGGTTTGGGTTAATACCGAATTTATCGATTACCGCTGGTGTATCCGTGACTTTACCCGTAAAGCTGTCTTCCAGTATCACGCAGTCGTTGACCAGCTGCATCATGTCTTTATCACCCGTCGAGATGACCACATGATGACCTTGCTCGACAGCGCGATGGGCAAGTGTACCGATAATATCATCCGCTTCTGCACCTTCGATACGCAACAGCGGAATACCTAATGCGGTGACCAAACGATGAATATAAGGTATCTGCTCTACCAGCTCGACATCGATGGGCGGGCGAGCAGCCTTGTAATCAGCAGACATATGATGGCGAAAAGTCGGTGATTTGGTATCGAAGCAAACAGCCATATGAGTAGGGTGATAGCGACGCATCAGTTTTAGTAGTGCGTTGAGTGTACCGCGTATCGCATTGGTGATTAAGCCCTGCGAGTTTTGCATGGTTTTTGGCAAGGCGTGATAAGTGCGGAACAGATAATAGGATCCATCAACCAAAATAAAAGGCGGCTGATCTTTGTCTACATGACTGGTATTCATTAGCGCCACGTTAGGCATGCTATCGAAGTTCGGTAATGCTTTGGGGTCAAGCGCTTGGTGAGAGTTGTGGTCGTTATCGGTGGTATTGTCAGCTATGTCATCAGTCATAAAAGTCACTTATCAGCTATTAGATAAAAATATATACGCTTATTATAACGATAAAATTAGCGCGTGCCGAACTGCTTAACCGTTACGAGATGTTCTATCGTGTTCTTTTTTATTGAAATCTACACTGAGTTTTCGATATTTCATGTCTAGGATAAATAAATTGCTAAAAACAAAAAAAGAACCCAGATAATCTGAGTTCTTTTGGTATTGGATGACTATCGGCTATTTGTTATTAAATAGATGTTAATAACGAGTCTCTGAATGCATTATTTTACTTCTGATGAGACTTCGACATCGATGTTACCGCTGGTTGCTTTCGAATATGGGCATACTTCATGCGCTTTTTCGACCAATTTTTGGATCTCGTCAGCAGATAGGTCTGTATTATCAGCGATGACGTGAATTTTTACGGCAAGCTTATATTCATGATTGTCACCTTGTAGTAGGTCTACAGAGGTCTCAACAGTTGAGCCAAATGTTGCGCTTTCCATTTTTTTGACTACGCCCAAAGCGCCATCAAAACAAGCGCCATAACCCATCGCAAGTAATTGCTCAGGATTATTACCTTTTTCATTAGCGCCTGGTGGTACCATATTGATTTCAAGATCGCTATCGCTTAAGGTTGCTGTACCCATGCGGCCGCCAGTAACAGTAGATTTGGTAGAGTATAGAGATTTCATGACACATCCTTTGTTGTAAGTTTTAATGTTTATATTTAAGTGGTAAATCTTAATATGAAACTTAGCATAACAAATCGCTCACGCAGCTCAGTGCATAGAGAGTAAATATATACTGCTAGTTTGTAAATGAGATTTCGAGCTCAGTTTTATTCGTTTTTATATTTACAAGCTTATCTTATAGGCGTCAAAGAGGTACAATAGCGGTAATGAGCCATATATACGTTATCAGTACGGATAATAGAATCTGAATCATAAGGACATTGTTTGATGAATAGATGGATTGCGATACCTAGTGTTTGTTTTTTGACGACGATTGCTTTGATAGGATGCGAAGAAGAAGACGGCGCTTATGGGTCGGCTAGTAGCAAGATTACATTGACAAGTTTTGCTAATAGTTACGATAGCAAAGCCAATGCTACGGCAGTTGCGCGAATTGATGAAACGTATCGTACTGGTGCGCGCGAGATCAAAACAACCAATCTCATCAACAGTTATAGCAATCAAAGCCTGAATGATTTAGACAGAACCGTGCTAGCAGATGACTTCGAGGGTCGACTTGAAAATAAAGACATCGAGGTTGATAATCGGACGGTCAAACGCCCTATTTATGAAAAAAACACCAACAACCAGCTAGACTACCAAACCACTTATAAGACGCTTAACTTATCAGGGCTGCGTGCGAACAGCTATGTTGCTAGTACAAATATGAACAATAGATACGGTATTATTACCGACTTAAACAACTATTCTGAAATTCCGACCAATGTTGCTTTTCCTGAAGGATCGGTTTGTTATATCCCTGTGGTAACCAGTGAGCGTTCGTTTTTGGCATTTAATGAGAAAAACAAGACTGGTTACGCCTCAATAGAAAGATGGATTGAAGTGGCCAAAACCCGCTTTAGTGCAGATAGAGATCACAGAACTTCTCAGTTCGGAGTGGGCGTAGGCAATCAGCAACAAGCCGCGCAAGTTATGTTTTTTGAGTACGATGATCAGCCTGCTTATGAATATAGCGGTGTTGAATACGGAAAAGACGTCTATGAAGCAAACTATGTCGCCAAAGGTAGTACCGATCCGAACACAGACAGTCGTTTTGACGTAGTCGATTGTACAATCGTCAATGAAGTGGCTGGCGACTTCTTAGCTGAGCAAATCGAACGCTACTACTGAGATGAATTGATGGCTATTAGTCGTGCTACTCAAGCATGATAATCGCAATTAGAAAGCCAAAAAACACGCTTCGTTTAAATAACGGGGCGTGTTTTTTTATACGCTAATTCTGCACCCTGATGCTAAATCCGCTACAATACACCCATTATTTATTTTATTTGTTTAGAGTCACTTCTAAATCACATAACTGTTGAAGCTGAAAATTATGAGCGTAGATCCAAAGAAATTAAACAAAGAAGTTGCTAAGCGCCGCACCTTTGCCATTATCTCGCATCCCGATGCTGGTAAGACCACCATGACCGAAAAACTCCTGTTGTGGGGTCAAGCGATTCAGGTAGTGGGCGAAGTCAAAGGCCGTAAGACCGATCGTCATGCCACTTCAGACTGGATGAGTATGGAGCAAGAGCGTGGTATCTCAATCACCACGTCTGTCATGCAGTTCCCGTACAAAGACCACATGGTCAACCTATTAGACACCCCAGGTCACGCCGACTTTAGTGAAGATACTTACCGTACTCTGACCGCAGTGGATAGTGCGCTGATGATGGTCGATGGTGCAAAAGGTGTCGAAGAACGAACCATCAAGCTGATGGAAGTATGTCGTATGCGCGATACGCCTATCATCTCATTCGTCAACAAGCTAGATCGTCAGATTCGTGAGCCGCTTGAGTTGCTTAGCGAAATCGAAGCCGTTCTAAAAATCAAATGTATCCCAGTAACTTGGCCTATCGGTATGGGTCAAGACTTCATCGGTGTCTATCATTTGACTGAAAATAAAACTTACTTTTATGAAAAAGGTAATGGCGGCAAGATGACGGTCTCTGAGACTCGAGAAGGCTACGATTATCCAGATATCCGTGAGCGTCTAGGACAGTTGATGTTTGATGCTTTTGAAGAGTCACTTGAGCTGGTACAGATGGCGCTAGAAGAGTTCAGTGTTGAAGCATTTTTGGCTGGTGAGATGACGCCAGTATTGTTTGGCACGGCATTGGGTAACTTTGGGGTAAACATGGTACTTGATACCTTGGTCAAATATGCACCGCCGCCAAAAGCACATCCAACGACTGAGCGTGAAGTATCAGCCACCGAGACAGATTTTACGGGCTTCGTCTTTAAGATTCAGGCCAATATGGACCCGCGTCACCGTGACCGTATTGCGTTCTTGCGAGTGTGCTCTGGTAAGTACGAAAAGGGTATGAAAATGAAACATGTGCGTCTGGGTAAAGACGTACGTATTGCCGATGCGCTGACCTTTTTAGCAGGTGACCGTGAGGCGCTAGAAGAAGCCTATCCAGGTGATATCATTGGTTTGCATAACCATGGCACTATCTCTATCGGTGACAGCTTCACTGAGGGCGAAGAGTTGAGCTTTACGGGTATTCCGCATTTTGCTCCTGAACTGTTCCGCCGTGTGGTACTAAAAGATCCGCTCAAATCAAAAGCCCTGCAAAAAGGCCTGCAGCAGTTAAGTGAAGAGGGTGCAACGCAAGTGTTTATGCCGCAGATTAACAATGATTTGGTTTTGGGTGCGGTCGGTGTCCTACAGTTTGAAGTGGTCGCGCATCGTCTAAAAGAAGAGTACAAAGTTCAATGTACCTTTGAGCCAGTATCGATAGCTACGGTACGCTGGATTCATTGCGATGATGAAGTAGCATTGGCGAAGTTCAAGAAAAAAGCCCATGACCAACTATCATTAGATGGTGGTGGTTATTTGACTTACCTTGCACCGTCACGTGTCAATTTACAGCTGATGCAAGACCGCTATCCAGAAGTGACTTTTAGTAGCACTCGCGAACATTAAATTTATTTATATGCTTATATCGTTTATTGATTAAGACACGCCAGCCGTGTCTTTTTTATTGCCTGTGTTTATGACTTAAATAGTAAGAGTCAGATAATCGTTCGCTTACATCACCTCAAAAACGTGAACAGTCTTCCTACAATACATTGCAATTGTTACGGTAGAATATTGAATGGCATTTTATATTTGTAGAAGAGGACATATGCACACTACGACTCAAACTGATGATAAATCTATATCGGCTGATCTATTTTCGATGAAGGTAAGCCAGAGACGTTCAATTGCTATGTTGACTGGCAGCCTATTGTTAAGTGCCGTTAGTATGTCGGTAAATGCAGGTAGCTTTATTAGCAGCACGGAGTATCTACCGTATCAATTACCCAGTAATATACAAGAGACGTGTGACAAGCGTGATAACTGTCCAGAGATTGAAGTTAAATATCTCAAAAGCAGTCAAAACTGGATAGATGAGATTGCCAATGCCCGTATCGATAATATGGTCGTCAATAGCCAGATGACAGAGTCAGCACCTATTAAGGGTAAAAGCAGCGAAAAAAAAGTTACGGATGCTCTTGATAGCTTTGTGAGTTCGCAATTCCAAGATATGCCTGATGATGTGTCATGGGGTTATAATCTGATGGTAGCGCCCAATTACTTAGGTCATGTCGATGACTTTGAGCTGTTTGAGATCAGCTCCTATGTTTATACTGGCGGTGCTCACGGCATGCCTTATAGCGAGTACCTAGTATTTGATCCAAGTACCAAAAAGCAAGTCACGCTTGACGACATGCTTATATCAGGGCAAAAACCTCGTTTTGAGGCGCTTGTTTATGATGCTTATAAAACGTGGGTTAAAACGGTTGCTGAGGACGTAAGCAGTTATGAGAAAAACTGGCCATTTACATTAAGCGATAATGTGACTTTGACTGACACAGGCATTAGCATTCGTTATCAGCATTACTCTATCGGTCCATATGCTTACGGTATGCCTATCCTTAATATACCGTATAGCAGGCTCGATCAAGTTATAAAACCTCGCTTTATACCAAAGTAAATACTGTATGGTGTTTGAGGAAAGTACTCAATCAACCGTACTAGGCAAACATTATTAAAGAAATAGCGACAATACTTATCATAAACTGGCAGTAATATTTTAGAGTTATTATTTTTAGCATCATTGGATATTCAATAGAAAAATAAGGAGTTATAACATGACAAACGAGACAGACAGTATGAATACGGCAGCAAGTACAACTTGGCAGCTGAATGCATTGACGGAAGCATTAGGTGACCTGACACTGACGGTTAGTGATAGCTTATCTATAGGTCGTGGTAGTGACAACGACGTAGTGCTAGGTAGCAAGCAGGTTTCTCGCAACCATGCAGTGCTCAGTGTGCTAGATGGTCAGCTGTACGTAAAAGACTTAGATTCTTCTAATGGCACGTTTATCAATGAGCAACGTATCGAAGGCAATGAATCTAGTCATCTAAAGGCAAACGATACGCTTGGCTTTGCAAGTTTTAGCTTTCAAGTACAGGAATCTACTGCACCTGTGACGACGTCAGAGAGTGAGGCACTAGCGCCAGTGACCACAGAAGAGCCAGTAGCAGATGCAAATACACATGAGAATGATGATACAGCTGCCGTTACAGACACTCCTACTAGTGAGCCTGTGACCGAAGAGCAAACAGGCAACGAGCCAGTGATCAAAGAAACTGGTATCGAAGAAATGTTACCTGCTACAGATGATACTGTACCTGTAGAGCCTTTACCTGTAGATGCCGGCTCAGATATGACCGAAGACTCAGTCACTCCTACGAACGAAACCGTTGAACCAGTTATTGAAGAACCAACTGTTGAAGAGTTAGCTACCGAGGAAGCCGTTTCTGCAGAGCCAGTTGTCAAAGAAACAGGTATTGATGAAGTACTGTCTGGCGCGGATGCGGCATCGCCTACGCCAGTAGAAGAAAAGCCAGTTGCTACAGAAGTAGTAACTGGCGCATCTGTACCAACGGCAACTGAAACAGAGGCTGTGACGTCTACAGAGTCATCACATACAGCATCTACTGATAGCGCGCCAGTGGTAGAAGAGCAGCTAGCAGTGCATGAAGAGCCAGTAATGCATGAAGAGCTAGCAGTCCAAGACGAACACGACAAAACGACGAAAACAGAGCTACAAGAAGAAGCTAACCCTGAAGTTTTAAAAGCCAAACAAGCCGCTACGGCACAGTTTTCAGGCACGGCTAATTTAGGGCAGCCGCGCGATCTTGGTACCGAAGGCAATAATGCGATGGATCAAGAAATCAGCAATCCTGCCCATGCAGGTCATGTAGAGAAAAAAGCGAGCGGCGGCTGGTTTATATGGGTATTTGTGACCATTCTAATTATCGGTTTGGCATTATGGTTGTTTAATATGGGCGGTGCATAATTCAACTCTACACTAGGTCTTTGTCGTAATTTTTGATAGAGAGCCTTGTTATGATTACCGTTTTTTAAACAAATGACTCATTATAGCGTCGATATTTTAGCGAATATTGGCGCTCTATTTTTAGAGCAGCTTATAGTTTTATTATTGCCTATAAGGTGCTAAGAGAGCGCTATTATGATGACTTTTGAAGAATACCAAGCCCTTAGAGATAGAGGTTTTAGTCACGCACCGCTAGTAAAAAAGCGTCTGATGGATGCGCAGACTCCCGTATCTGTATTCTCCAAAGTACGTGATCTAAATGGCTCTGCCTATTTGTTTGAGTCTGTGGTAGGCGGCGAGCGCTGGGCACGATACTCCATGATTGGATTGGGTAGCGATCTGATTTTGCAGTACGCTGATGGCAATATGACGACCAAACGAAATGATCATATCGATACAGAGTCAGTAGAGAATCCCTTTGATTACCTGCGTGAGCTGATGGCGCAGTATCACATGCCAACCGCTGAAGATGTGCCAACGATGCCGAGCTTTAGTGGCGGTCTAGTCGGTTACTTTGGATACGATATGGTACGTGTTATTGAGCCAAGTGTCGGTTTATCTGATGCGCCCAATCCAATGTCGATGCCAGATATGTGGCTGATGCTTTCGATGAGCGTGATTGTATTTGATAATTTAGAGAATACGCTGTCAATCATCGTCTATGCTGATTGCCAGTCTGAGGATGGCTACAGTTCAGCTATTCGTGAGCTAGAACAAATCGAGGAAAAGCTAGCAGAGCCATCAAACCTGCGCGCACCCGTAATGCCTACGCCTAAATTTATATCGCAAACAGGTGCCGAAAAATACTGTAGCGATGTCAATAAAATAAAGGACTACATTGCCGCAGGTGACGTCATGCAGGTAGTACCAGCGCAGCGCTTGACAGCGGACTATACAGGTGACTCTCTAGCCGTCTATCGTGCGCTTCGCTACCTAAACCCATCACCGTATCTGTTTTTGGTGCATGGCTATACACTCGTCGATCACAAACGCTTTGATATTATCGGTGCTTCTCCTGAAATCCTATCCCGTATCGAAAATGGCAAAGTGACAGTAAGGCCGCTGGCAGGGACACGGCAACGTGGCCGAGATGAGGCTGAAGACCTAGCGCTTGAGCAAGAGCTGTTAAATGATGAGAAGGAGACAGCCGAGCACTTGATGCTCATTGATTTAGGTCGCAATGATATTGGCAGCGTTTGCGAATATGGCAGTGTTAAAGTCACAGAAAAGATGTTTATAGAGCGCTACTCACAAGTAATGCATATCGCATCTAATGTTGAGGGTACGATACGAGCTGACAAAGATGCACTAGATGTGTTTTGTGCCACTTTCCCAGCTGGGACGTTATCGGGTGCACCCAAAATCCGTGCTATGCAAATTATCGATGAGATAGAACCGGTGCGCCGAACAGTGTTTGGTGGTTCAGTTGGTTATTTAGGTTGGAATGGTAATATGGACACGGCCATTGCTATCCGTACTGCGGTGATGCGGCGTGGTGAGATACATATTCAAGCCGGAGCAGGGGTTGTCGCTGATTCTGTTCCAGAAAAAGAATGGGATGAAACCAATAAAAAAGCATTGGCATTAATAAAAGCGGTAGAAATGGCCTGTAATGGCTTGCGTATTCGCTAATTAAATAGCCAGTGATATGATAAAAATAAGGGCTGCAAGTAAAAAGCCAATTTATCGTCATATTTTTATTTATAAAAAAACCAGATTAATCAGTGACTTAAATATTTATATCAAATTAATTTAAAAAAAGATGAAAAAGTACTTGCGCATCTCAAAAAATTTGATAGAATAGCCACCACTTTAAGAGAACAAGCCGACTTAGCTCAGTTGGTAGAGCAACTGACTTGTAATCAGTAGGTCGCCAGTTCGATCCCGGCAGTCGGCACCATCTCTCTTAAAGTAGCTTTTTATGAATTTGTCTTAAATGTAAGTCATTTTTGTTCAAAGCAACCTAAGGTGGGGTTGGGGAGCGGTCAAACCCAACAGACTGTAAATCTGTCGCGAAAGCTTCGAAGGTTCGAATCCTTCCCCCACCACCATATTTTCTAAAGTTTGTCATAGCGCCAAGCATACTCTCTATATCTCATAACTCTCGATTAGAGTTATCCTGAATAAGAGTAAATGCGGGTGTGGTATAATGGTAACACCTTAGCCTTCCAAGCTAATGACGCGGGTTCGATTCCCGCCACCCGCTCCATATATACACCATCGCAAAGCATAACAATAAATCATCACGAGAGTCAGTAATTATTGCTGCATCGTGATATTTTTTTTAGTGCAGTTCAAAGGTTTCAATATACGCTCATATAGCTCAGCGGTAGAGCACTCCCTTGGTAAGGGAGAGGTCTCGAGTTCAATTCTCGATATGAGCTCCATTTATTGTTTATACCTTTTATGCTTGTTTTGCTATTTATATAACTTTGCGTCGATATCGAAATTATAGAATATTGAAATATATAACAGTAGTGCGGTAGACAATGATTCAAAGGTAACACTGAGGTGTTGCCTTTTAGTGCTGTCAGTATATTAATAAATGTTGGTTTTGATGGTCTTATATAGAGAAGACTAAAACTAATAGGTCAGTATGCAGACATTAATACATTATTTTTTGCACTTTGGTTTCCCTCTTTTTATTGCGATTGCGTTTTTTAGAAAAGAGTGGAAAAAAGCATATCTGATTTTGCTTGCGACCATGCTAGTTGATATAGATCATCTGGTAGCAAACCCAATATTTCAGGCAAATAGATGTAGCATTGATTTTCATCCGTTACATACTTATTATGCGATGCTAGTGTATTTTGTTTTACTCTTTCTTCGTAAGCCTTTTAATATCATTGGAATCGGATTGCTGTTCCATATGTTAACGGATTTTACGGATTGTTTGATGATGTCGGTCAGCTAATATCGCGACCTTGCATATCAAGATAATTATACGGTTATAAGAAAGGTTATAATCAATTGAGCTTTATATCTACTAGTTAGAGAGAAGTTGATTTCGATTGAGAGATGTATGACTATTTAAGACAAGTCAGCGTATAATAACGGATACAAGAATTAGTTCGGAGCATTGTTTAAGCAGTGGTTCGTGCGGTTGATAGCTAGGTTTATGATGATTTAATTCTATTATGAGCCATTAAACAGCTTTTTATTGATCATTCACCAAAAAAAGAGGAAATACCCATGGCAAAGGCCAAGTTTGAACGTAACAAGCCACACGTCAACGTCGGTACAATCGGACACGTTGACCATGGTAAAACAACCCTTACCGCTGCAATCGCAACCGTAG